>JBJEOZ010000158.1:0-24967 GCA_051880975.1 Ruminococcus sp. | reverse complement strand
TAAAGGAAGTGCAAAAATGGATTCCTTCAGCGAAGCCTGGAACATAATAAGCGACTACTGCAAAAGTCAGATTACAGATGTTGCTTACAATACTTGGATTAAGAGGATTGAGCCTGTAAGCCTTGATTTTGACAAAAACGAAACAACTCTACTTGTTCCAAACGACTTTCACCGTCAAACCCTTATGAGGTGCTACATTCCACTTCTTAACGACGCTTTTGACACAGTTTTCGGAACTCACTTTAAAATTGTTTTTCGTGTTCCCGACGAGGTTAACAATATACAGGAAAAGGAACAGAAGTCAATTGCCGAAACAGGATATGAATTTACCTTTGAAACCTTTATTGTAGGTTCTTCAAACAAATTCGCCCACGCAGCCTCAATAGCTGTTGCTCAAAATCCTGCCGGTGCATACAACCCCCTTTTCCTTTACGGAAACAGCGGTCTGGGAAAAACTCATCTTATTTGTGCTATAAGTAACGAAATAAAGAAAAATCAACCTGACAAAAACATTGTTTATGTCAAGGGTGATGACTTTACCAACGAGCTTGTTGAGTCCATAGCCAAGGCAACCACATCTGAATTTAGAAATAAATACAGAAGTGCCGATGTTCTTTTGGTGGATGACGTTCAGTTTATCGGTGGTAAGGAAAGAACACAGGAAGAATTTTTCCACACCTTTAACACACTTTACGAAGCCAATAAGCAGATTGTACTTACATCCGACCGCCCACCAAGGGAGATTAAAACCCTTGAGGACAGACTTCGTTCAAGGTTTGAGTCGGGACTTCTTGCAGACATTCAACCCCCTGATTTGGAAACAAGAATTGCAATCATAAAGCGTAAGTCAGAAATACTTGGTATAAACCTTAATGATGATGTGTGCGAATACATTGCAAAAAGTCTAAAAACAAACATTCGTCAGCTTGAGGGTGTTGTTAAAAAGCTAAAGGCAAAGATTTTGCTTTCGGGAGAAGAACCATCCCTTTCCGTAGTTAAAGAGGGAATAAGCGACATTCTCAACAACGATACTCCCCCTGAGCTTACAGTTGAAAAGATTGTTGAAGAGGTTGGCAGAAATTACGGTTTTACTGCTGATGAAATAAGAAACTCCAAAAATCACAAGGCTAACATCAGTCAGGCAAGGCATATTGCAATTTACATTGTAAGAAGTCTTACTAACCTTTCTATGATAGAAATAGGCAAGGAGTTCGGCAACCGTCACTACACAACAATAGTTTATACTATTCAAAAAATAACTCAGCAGATGCAGGAAAATACAGCTATAAAGGAAACAATAGAGGACATAATTAAAAATATAAGGGACAGATAATTTTTCACATTTTCACACACATTCACATCACATACTTTCACAAAATGTTGAAAACTTAGCTTATCATCTTTTTTATTCACATAATTTATTTTTTTCAACATTTTTTATGTTGACTTAAAAATGTGATTATATCTATGATAGACGGACTTTTCATATATTTTCACACCCTCTAATACTACTATTATAAATTTACATAACAGATCATATGAAAAACGGAGAAAGGATAAAAAATGAAATTTACTTGTTCAAGAACAGACTTAAGCAACGCTGTTACAAATGTTCAAAGAGCAGTTGCAACTAAATCATCAATACCTTCACTTGAAGGAATACTTATAAAAGCATATGACGGTTTTCTCAACCTGTCAGGTTATGACCTTGAAATCGGCATTACAACAGATGTTGAAGCCCAGCTTGACAGTGAGGGAGAAATTGTTGTTTCAGCCAGACTTTTTGGTGACATTATAAGAAAGCTTCCCGAGGAAGTTGTAACCATTGAAACAGACGAAAGAATGGTAACCTACATAACAAGCGGTCATGCGTCATATCAAATTGTGGGACTTTCCGCAACAGAATATCCCGACCTGCCTAAATTTGAAGAAACCGACAAGATAGTAATTAAGGGCGGACTTTTAAGGGATATGATTCGCCAGACAATCTATGCTGTTTCCGACAACACATCAAAGCCTATCTACACAGGCTCACTGTTTGAAATAAAGGATAAGGTATTAACCATTGTTGCCATTGACGGTTACAGAATGGCTATCCGTAAAGAGGCAATCGACAGTGATTCCGAAAACAGCTTTGTTATTCCAAAGAAAACACAGAGTGAAGTGCTAAAGCTGATAACAGATGATGAAGAAAATGTTGAAATTGTTATCGGTCAGCGACACACACTGTTTAAGGTTGGTTCTTTCTATGTTATTTCAAGACTGATTGAAGGTCAGTTTATCGACTATAATTCTACAATTCCAAAGGGGACAGAAACAGAGGTTGTTGTAAATACAAGGGAAATCGGTTCGTCTGTTGAAAGAATGAGCCTTTTGGCAAATGAAAAAATTCCATCCCCTGTAAAATGTGTTTTCAGTGATGATGAAATAAAGATGACCTGTAAAACATCAATGGGAAAGGCAAATGATGTGATAAGCACAACAATAGCCGGAAGTGATGTTGAAATAGGCTTTAACAACAGATATTTACTTGAAGCAATCAAGAATTGCGATACAGACGAGGTAAAGCTAATCCTTAACGGAGGACTTTCACCAATGATAATTAAACCTGTAAAAAGCGACAGCTTTTTATACCTTGTAGTACCAATGAGAATATCACAATGAGCAGAGAAGTAATTTTTATTGAAACAGAATTTATAAGACTTCAGGATTTACTTAAATTTTCCGGTATGACTGAAACAGGAGGACAGGCTAAGTTTTTGATTCAAGAGGGTTATGTCCTTGTTAACGGAGAGGTTTGCAAAGTGCGGGGAAAAAAGCTTGTTGAAGGTGACAAGGTAACCCTTGACGACAAAACTTTAGAGGTTAGACGATATTGAAAGTAAAGTATTTGGAATTTGAAAATTTCAGAAATCTTGAAAATAATAAGGTTTATGCCCACGAAAATACAAATGTAATATTCGGAGAAAATGCCCAGGGAAAAACTAATCTTCTTGAATGTATTTGGCTTTTCTGCGGAGGTCATTCCTTTAGAGGCTCTGCGGAAAAGGAGCTTGTAAAATTTGGAGAAAAGTTCTTCAAAATAAAACTCACTTTTGACGGACAGGAAAGAGAACAAAATGCAGAAATAAGGTATATGGGTGGAAAAAAAGAAGTCTATATTAACGGTGTCAAGAAAAAAAGCGGGGCAGAGCTAATTGAGAGATTTTCCTGTGTTGTTTTTTCTCCCGAACATCTTTCACTTGTTAAGGCAGGTCCGGGGAAAAGGAGAAAATTCCTTGACGGTGCACTTTGTCAGCAAAAGCTAAAGTATGCTATGTACTTTTCAAAGTATAATCAAGTGCTAAATCAAAGGAATGCTCTCTTAAAAGATATAAACAGACATCCCGAACTAAAATCAACTCTTGAAATATGGGATGATAATTTAGGTATGTTAGGTGCGTACATTATTCAGCAAAGGATAATGTATGCAAAAAAGTTAAAGGAAAATGCCCAGTACTTTCACAGTGGTATCTCCGAAGAAAAAGAAATTTTAGATATTGAATATGTTTCCACAATAAAAGACATTGATGTGGAAAATTCAGAAATTTTAGAAAATTTAGATTATATTAGAGATAAATTTTTAAAGAGCCTAAGGGATAATCTAAAGGATGACCTGTATAACGGTTTTACAACAGTTGGACCTCACAGGGATGATATAAACATACTGATAAACGGTATGAAGGCAAAAAATTTCGGAAGTCAGGGCCAGCAGAGAAGTGCTGTGCTTTCCCTAAAGCTGTCCGAGGCAAATTTGCTTAGTGAAATTCACGGGGAAAAGCCTGTTTTACTCTTGGATGATGTTTTGTCTGAGCTTGACTCAAAAAGGCAGAGTTATCTCCTAAATAAAATAGACGACTATCAGGTTTTCATCACCTGCTGTGAAAAAAGCAACAAGGAACTTCTGAAAAAAGGAAAAGTCTTTTCTGTTGAAAATGGTAAAATAACATCGGAATAACAAGTTAACAACAAAATTTTCCATTTTCAATTCTCAATTTTCCATTTTTCACACTATTCATTAAAGGAAAGAATTTTTTATGTATCTCCATTTAGGTGAAAATACAGTTGTAAGAACAGATAATATACTTGGTATTTTTGATATGGATACCTCCACAATTTCCAAGTGGACAAAGGATTATCTTTCAAGTGCAACAAAGAATAAAAGGGTAATCAATGTTTCAATGGAGCTTCCAAAGAGCTACATTGTTTGCAATGAAGATGATGAAATAAAAGTATATGTAAGTCAGATAAGCAGTCAAACGCTTATGAAAAGAAAAAGTAATTTGTGAAAGGTCGTATGTTATGAAATTAGCAAAATGTCCTTACTGCGGAAGAAGGTTGTCCTATCCTTCTGCATTTATGTACAAATCAAAAGGTGAATATAAATGCACCAGATGTAAAAAGGAGAGCAATGTCTTTATCAACAAAAAGATGTGGCTTGCCTTTACACTTACAATGATGGTTGCAATAGTGACTATGATACTCATAATTATGTTTCTTGCAGACAAAAGCATATTTACGTTTTTGCTTGTTATGATACCTTTTATGATTTTCTACCTCTTTGTGCCTTTCTTTGTAAAGCTAAGACCTCTTAAAAAATATCGTGACTTTGTTATTCAACAGCAAAAGTTCACAAAGCCTGAGATTTTGCCCCCAATCACCGATGAGGAATTTGAGCATAGCGGACCAATGATAAACACCGATGTGTTCAATCAAATTAAGGCAAAGAGAAGAATAATTACGGAGGAACAAGAGGCAAGGACGAAAGCGTTTGTTGAGGATGATGATTTTAAAAAGGTTGAAACAGACACAATATCAAGGGATTTGCTAAAGGGAAGAACAGCAGCCTTTAACTTTAACGGCAAAGAAAAATCCTCGGACATAAACTACTTTGATGATTTGCTGAATGACGACTGATTATGTTTAAAAAACCTGTTTGTCCTCATTGTAAGGCTATATATGACTATAAAGAAATAAATAATCAAAAGAATAATGAAAAAATAAAATGTCACAACTGCAAAAAATATTTTACAGCTAAAAAAACAGGAGGATATATACTCCTTATGACAATGGCTGTTTTGTTTGCAATAATTTTCAACATTTTTCTTTTGACTGTAATAAAAATCAAGGGAATTATTCCCCTGTTCATTTCGGCGGTGCTGATAATTATTATTGCATTGCTGCTAAGACCATTTTTTGTTAAGTATAAGAAATAGAGAGTAGAAAGTAAAAGAAAATCAGAAATGATTTTTCTGATGGAGGAATTGTATTGGATAATATAAATGAAATCACAAAAGTAGAAAACGAATACGGTGCGGATGAAATTCAGGTCCTTGAGGGACTGGAGGCTGTTCGTAAAAGACCGGGTATGTACATAGGCTCAACAGGTGAACAGGGACTTCATCACCTTGTTTACGAAATTGTGGATAACTCCATTGACGAGGCGCTTGCAGGGTATTGTACAAAAATTGAGGTTTCAATTTTGCCGGGAAATATAATCAGAGTTAAGGATAACGGCAGAGGTATTCCTGTTGGAATTAATGCAAAGATGGGTATGCCTGCTGTTACTGTTGTTTTCACCGTTCTTCACGCCGGAGGTAAATTCGGCGGAGGCGGATACAAGGTTTCCGGCGGTTTGCACGGTGTTGGTGCGTCTGTTGTTAATGCACTTTCCGAGTATCTTGAGGTTAAGGTTTGTGACGGCAAGGATATTTACTTCCAGCGTTATGAACGAGGAAAAATAATGAATGACCTTGAAATTATAGGTCAGGGTACAGAAAAGGGAACAGAGGTTATCTTTAAGCCTGACCCTGTTATGTTCACAGATACCACAGTTTATAAGTACGAAATTCTTGAAAAGCGTCTGCGTGAACAGGCTTTCCTTAACGCAGGTGTAAGAATTGAACTAAAGGATGAGCGTGACCCTGAAAATGTAGTGGTAAATGAATACTGCTACGAGGGGGGAGTGCGTTCTTTCGTAAACTTTATCAGGGAAAGAAAGAGCAAAACTAAGGAAATCAATCCTTTACACGAAGAAGTTATATACTTTGAGGCTGAAAATGACGACAACACAATGTCTGTTGAAATTGCAATGCAGTACACAGATGCAATAACATCCGATGTTCGTTCATTTGCCAACAATATCCATACAATCGACGGCGGTACTCACGAGGAAGGCTTTAGGCGTTCAATTACAAAGGTGCTTAACGAATACGGCAGAAGATTTAACAAGCTTAAGGAAAAGGATGATGACCTAAAGTACAGCGACTACGAGGAAGGTCTTTTTGCAGTTATTTCAGTAAAGCTTACTGAGGCTGAGTTTGAAGGACAGACCAAGGCAAAGCTTGGTAACACAGAAGTCCGCACAATGGTTTATCAGCTTATTAAAAATAAATTTGCAGAATTTCTTGAGGAAAATCCGGCAATCGGCAAGGTAATTTTTGACAAGGCTATGATGTCCTACACAGCAAGAATTGCCGCCCAAAAGGCAAGGGAAAATGTAAGAAGAAAGTCAGCACTTGACGGTGCAAGACTTCCCGGCAAGCTTGCCGACTGTCAAAGTAAGGATTCCTCGGAAACAGAAATATATATCGTAGAGGGTGACTCTGCGGGTGGCTCTGCTAAAGAGGGCAGAGATAGAAGAATTCAGGCTATTCTCCCACTTTGGGGAAAAATGCTGAATGTTGAAAAGGTTAGGGAGGACAAGGTTTACGGAAATGACAAGCTAACCCCCGTTATCCTTGCCCTTGGAACAGGCTTAAAAGACGACTTTGACATTTCAAAGCTGAGATACGATAAGGTAATCATTATGGCTGATGCCGATGTTGACGGCTCCCATATCCGCACACTTCTACTCACATTCTTCTTCCGCTTTATGCGACCTCTCATTGAGGAGGGTCACGTGTATATTGCACAGCCTCCACTTTACAGAATTACAAAGGGTAAAAAGCATAAGTATGCTTATTCAGACGAAGAAAGAGATGCTATGCTTGCTCAAATTGAGGGCAAGACAGAAATTCAGCGTTACAAGGGTCTTGGTGAAATGGACCCTGAACAGCTTTGGGAAACTACAATGAATCCCGAAACAAGAACAATGCTCCGTGTTGAACTAAAGGATGCGGAACAGGCTGACGAAACCTTCTCTATGCTTATGGGTGAAAAGGTTGAGCCGAGAAAAGAATTTATCGAGGCTAACGCCCGATTTGTTGAAAATCTTGATATATAAGGAGGGATAAAAATGGCTGATAACAACGAAAAGGACTATACAATGCCCCAGGCAAAAACCATAAATGTTGATATTGACAGGGAAATGAGAAAGTCATTCCTTGACTACTCAATGTCAGTTATTGTATCCCGTGCACTTCCCGATGTTAGGGACGGACTAAAACCTGTACACAGAAGAATACTTTACACAATGCACGAAAAAGGTCTTGAACCAAACAAGCCTTACCACAAGTGTGCCGACACAGTTGGTGCTGTGCTTGGTTCTTATCACCCACACGGTGACGCATCTGTTTATGATGCCCTTGTAAGACTTGCACAGACATTTTCAATGCGTTATATGCTTGTTGACGGTCACGGTAACTTTGGTTCTGTTGACGGTGACCCACCTGCCGCATACAGATATACAGAGGCAAGAATGAGCAAAATTTCAACAGAAATGCTTACCGATATTGATAAGAATACTGTTGACTTTATGCCAAACTATGACGACAGACTACAGGAGCCAACTGTACTTCCCTCAAGATTCCCAAACCTTCTTGTAAACGGTTCTTCAGGTATTGCGGTTGGTATGGCTACTAACATTCCTCCTCACAATTTAGGCGAGGTTGTTGACGCAATGTGCCTACTCATTGACAACCCTGACGCAGAGGTTGCCGACCTTATGGAATGTATGCCCGGACCTGACTTCCCCACAGGCGCTATTATTATGGGCAGAAGCGGAATCAGAGCCGCCTACGCCACAGGCAGAGGAAAAATTGTCCTAAGGGCAAAGACAGAAATTGAAGAGCAGAAAAACGGAAGATTTAAGATTATTGTTTCCGAACTTCCTTATCAGGTAAACAAAGCAAGACTTATTGAGTCTATTGCCGATATGGTCAGGGATAAAAGGCTGGAGGGTATCTCCAACATTGAGGACCATTCCGACCGTAACGGTATGCATATAGAAATTGACATCAAGAGGGATGCATCCCCTCAGGTTGTGCTTAACACACTCTTTAAGAATACACAGCTCCAAATCACCTTTGGTGTAATCAACCTGGCTATCGTAAACGGTGAGCCTAAGGTGCTTACACTTAAGGAAATGCTCCAGCATTACATTGATTTTCAGGTTGAGGTTATTGTTCGCAGAACAGAATTTGACCTTAAAAAGGCACAGGAAAGGTGCCATATCCTTGAAGGTCTGAAAATTGCACAGGACAATATTGAAGAAGTAATCAAGGTTATAAGAGAGTCAAAGGACCAGACAACAGCAAAGGCAAATCTCTGTGAAAAATTCGGTCTTGATGATGTTCAGGCTCAGGCGATTGTGCAGATGCGCCTTGGTCAGCTGACAAACCTTGAAAGAGAAAAGATTGAAAACGAAATAAACGAACTGACAATAAAGATTGCCAACCTAAACGAAATCCTTGCAAGCAAGGAAAAACAGCTTAGCCTTGTAAAAGAGGAAACTATGGCTGTAAGGAACAAGTATGCCGACCAGAGAAGAACAGAAATTTGTGCTGTTTCAGGCGAGGTTGACATTGAGGACCTTATTCCACAGGAGGATTGCGTTCTTACACTTACACAGTTTGGCTACATCAAGAGAATACCTGCCGACACCTACAAAATTCAGAACCGAGGTGGCAGAGGCGTTTCAGGTATGTCAAGGAGAGAAGAGGATGTAGCCAAGGAAATGTTTGTTGTAAACTCCCACGACCTTATTCTGTTCTTTACCGACAAGGGCAGAGTTTACCGTATTAAGTGCTACGAGGTTCCCGAGGGTTCCCGTCAAAGCAAGGGTATGAATATTGCAAACCTACTGCCTATTGACCAGGACGAAAAGGTTACTTCAATGATTAAGGTTGACAATATGGAGGACGACAAGTACCTCATTATGGTTACCAAGAAGGGCATAATCAAAAGGATTGAGCTTTCTGCCTACAACACAGCAAGGAAGGGCGGACTTATTGCCCTTGAGCTTAACGAGGGTGACGAGCTTGCCTGGGTTAAAATGACCGAGGGTAACGATAATGTTATTGTTGCAACCAAAAACGGTATGGCTATCCGCTTTAACGAAAATGACGTCAGGGCGATGGGCAGACAGGCTCGTGGCGTAAAGGCTATGAAGCTTGAAGAGAATGACGAAATTGTGGGAATGTGTGTTGCCTCTGACGATGATATGGTTCTCACCGTTTCCGAAACAGGCTACGGAAGAATTTCCAAGGCTGTTGACTACCGTGTTCAGTCCCGTGGCGGTAAGGGCCTTACAAATTACCACACAGACAAGTACGGCAAGGTAGCCACAGTTCAGTCAGTGAGCCTTGATGACGACATTATTATGATTTCAAAGTCAGGTATTGTCATTAGGATAGAGGCATCCTCTGTAAGAATTTGCAACAGACCAAGCAAGGGTGTAACCCTTATGAAGCCTGTTGACGGGGATATGGTTGTTACAATAGCAACTGCACCTCACGAGGATGAGGAAAACAGTGAAAAATTACAGGAAGAAGTAAACTGCGAAAATCAGGAAAATACAGAACAGGCAGACAGCAACGAGTAATTTGTAGTATGAAGATTAAAAAAATTTCCATAATTACTGTTTTGATAATGGCGGTCTTGTCAGCCACACTTCTGACAGGCTGTAATAAAGGACAGGAAAATTCAAAAAACAATTTTCCCGAAAACAAATCGACAGTAATCAGTGCAAAAAATTCCTCTCAAAAATCATACGACATTGATATTGAGAAATTTACAGAAAAATTTAATGAAATGTATGAGGATAAGACAGGTACAGACGGCGTTGCCCTTGACAGCAAGGACAACCCAACCGGTCTTACCGAAGAAAACTTTACCCAAATCGGTGATAAAAAGGTTAAGGATGGAGAAACAACCTGCAACACCTATCATCACCCAACAGCAAAATGCGAAATTATCCTTACAGTTGACAATAACACCGAGAAGATAATTTCCTTTGCTGTTGCAACAACAGATGAAGTTTGGGAAAAGTCTGCAAGGGATGTGGAAACAGTTGCAGTTATTGGCTCTATTGTGTGCGGAGGTTATGAAATTGAAGATTTTGATTTCTTCAAAAAGCTGTACGAAAGCGCCATAAGCGGAAACTGTTTCTATGACGAAATCCTTTACAAAACCTCAGGCACAGAAAAGGACAACAGCTCGGTAATAAAGCTGATGTCCCTGCCCTGCTCAAAGAACTCAATAAGCAAAACATCATACACTGACTACAAAAAATATTTAAACAAAGACTGCAAATTCGGAGAGCATTAGGTTTAAAATTAGGGCTATCGCAATGATTAATTTTTGCGATAGCCTTTTTGTTATTCCGAACTGCACCCTGTCATTCCGAGCTTGTCGAGGAATCCCCTCGCCTCTACCACTGATTTTGTTAGGGAAATCATACTTTCCTATAACATAATAGTGTCGTTTTAGGCACTACTGCTTTCCTTTCAGATTCTTCAGTCGCTTTGCTCCCTCAGAATGACAGTGTGAGTGGTCAGACCGCTGAATATAAATATTCTTAAGTTGACGACATTAATTAATAGTTGAAGATTAATAAATTATATTATAAAAATGCAAAATTTTCATATATTATAGAAAAGTTATTAAAAACCTGTCCCATATTCCGTTTTTTTATTGTTGTATTAATAAAGGTATTGCAAAATATATTATTAATTATTAGCGGGAGATATTATAATGATAAAATTTACAAGCGGAATATCTAAGGCTTTAGCTGTGATTTTTGGATTTTTTACCTGTGTAACAATTTTTTGTGCATTTCAATTATACACATCAACAGGGCATTACTTTACTGCAACAACCCATAACAATTTGCAGTTATTTTTGTTATATTCAATGAACATTTCCGGCGGAATACTAATTGACTTTGGAATATTGGCTATGTTCCGACTGATAAACAAATTGTCAAAGAGAGGTCTTGTTATTGCAAGTGCTGTTCTCTTTGCACTGTTTGGGGGAGTTTTGCTTTTTGTACTCCTGAACTACACCACAATCCCCATCAGCGACAGCTTTTATGTCAACGACTATGCTGTGGGTATGGCTAAGGGTGAGTATAGTGTGATTGACGGCAGTACAAGATATTTTGCAAAATACTCAAACAACAACCCTATGGTGATTTTGCTTTTCTTCCTGTACTCTGTTGCAGATTTCTTTGGTGTAAATGACCTTATTGCATTTGGCAGATGTGTAAACGCTGTTGCAATTATGGGTGCACAGGTGATGTTCTTCTTCGCAATAAAAAAACTGACAGGAAAGCTCACTTCAGCTGTAAAATTTCTTTTACTAAGCCTTATATATCCCCCTGTTATGTTTTTGGTGCCTTGGGTATATACCGCATCATTTTGTTTGCCTTTTATGGGTGGTATTTTCCTTGCAGGGGCTAACCTTTACCGCACTAAAAAGAAATCTTCAATTATTATAAATTCAGCCGTTGCAGGTTTTTTGACAGTTGCAGGCTACAATATTCGACCTGTTGTAATGATTCTATCTATTGCATTCTTTATTTGCCTTGTAATGTGGACACTTAGAAGTAAGGAAAGGCTGAAAAAATCTCTTACAATAGCTTTGGTAGGTGTAATATTTGCCGGAGGTACATTCGCCTGCTTCTCCGCAGTAAACAACCACTACTATACAGGAAGCGAAAGAAATTTCCCACTAATACACTGGGTTGCAATGGGACTTACAAATGACGGTACCTTTGACGGTACTTTGGTTGCACAAAACGAAAAACTCTCAACAAAACAGGAGATTAAGGAAAACTGCAATAAATATATTGAAAAAGCCTTAAAGAAATATACCCCTGCAACCTTTCTTAATCACTTGTACCTAAAACACAAAAGTATTTGGGGCGACGGCAGTATGTCCTTCCACCAAAGAATAAAGGGAGTAGAAAAGTATGCCAAGGGTGCAAAATATATAATTGGCGAAAAGTCGGACTTTCTGTACATTTACTGTCAGATGTTCTGGATAGCCTTAAATATTTTGACTCTTATTTTTGCCGTAGGTTTCATAATTAACAAGCAAAAGAAATTTACCTTGGCAATTTTCCTGACAATGCTTGGTGCATACGGATTTTATATGCTTTGGGAGGTAAAGCCCTCCTATGCAACACCGTTTATTTTTTTAGTTACTGCAATGGCAGTTTTAGGTGGAGAAAGTATAGAGAATGTTTTTGCTTTTGCCACTAAAAAGGTGAAAAACACAGGCAGAATAGCCTATGGTGCAGTTGCAGTTTTCTCCATTGTACTTATGTTTATTGCAAATCCTTTCTTTACAGAAAAGGTGGAAAGCGTGAAAACCTCTGTGCTTGAGGTTACTTCAACACACAATAAATATATCCATGCAACTGCAAAAAGACAAAAAACTATATCACAGGAATTTTGTACTGACACAAAATTCAACCGCATTACAGTTTTATACAAATATAAAAACGGTGCAATCCCAAAGGGTGAGGCTCCTGTTTATCAGCTAAAGCTGTATAATCAAGACGAAAATCTTTTGGGTGGGGGAAAAATCGACTTTACTAAAAAGAAAAAAATAAAAGATACAACTGTTGAGGGCGACAGAGTAATAGGATATCACAAGGATACAGGGGTAATCCGCCTTAAAAAATATTACAATCCGAAAAATAACGAGAAGTTTAGAATTGAGATTAGCGGAAAAGGAGATTACGACCTTGCATTGTTCTGTGTATCCTACGGTGAGTTTATTGACTCTTATCCCGGCAAATTAACTATTAACGGAAAAGAGAAAAAAGGTGACCTGCGTATAAATGTGCAACAGCTTTATAAGGGAAATTTGATTGGAAAATCAAAATATTTGTTGGTGTGCTCAGCAATAATCTCCCTTGAAATGATAATATATGCCTTGGTATTTTATAAGGGTAAGAGAAAAGGAAAATTATAGTATTCTTTTCTTATTTGACTTTTTGTGATATAATATCCTTATGAACTCGAAAAAATTTTTTAGTAACAAAATAATAGCGTCACTTTTGGCTTTGCTTTGTGTTTCCCTGTGGGGAACAGCATTTCCTGTAATAAAAAAGTGCTATGAAATATTTGCTTTGGAAACATCGGATTATACAGGCAAGGTGCTCTTTGCCGGTTACCGCTTTTTATTAGCAGGGTTAATGGTGCTGTTTGTTGCCTCTTTGGTGAAAAAAAGGCTTGTATATCCCAAAAAAAGTGATATAGTACCCATAGGCATTATGGGAACACTGCAAATTTTTTTGCAGTACATTTTTTCCTACATAGGACTTTCAAACACAACCGGCACAAAAACCTCAATAATTACCTCCTTGGGTACATTTTTAGGTGTTGCGTTGTCGCCACTTTTCTTTAAAAGCGATAAACTTACAGTAAAAAAGACTATGGGGTGCGGTGTTGGTTTAGCCGGAATAATTGTTGTTAATCTTGACGGAATCAGTGAAAACAGTTTTACCTTTATAGGTGAAGGATTTGTTATGCTCTCCGCCGTTACGGCTACTGCGGGAAGTCTTTACAGCAAAAAGGCAAGTAAGGGCAGAAATCCTATGACAGTTTCATCATATCACCTTATTATAGGTGGCACAGGATTGGTGCTTGTGGGATTTTTGTTTGGAGGAAGTCTTGAATTTAACGGAGCAATAACCTATATTCTGCTGATTTATTTAGGTGTTGTTTCCGCAGTTTCCTTTACAATTTGGACAGCACTGCTAAAATATAACCGTCCGTCGGGAATACTTATTTTTAATCTGTTAATACCGATTTTCGGAACAATTTGGAGCGGTATTCTCCTTGGTGAGGAAATTTGGAATATTTACACCGTTATTTCTATTGTGCTTATCACATTGGGAATAGTTTTTGTGAATTTAAGGGGTGAGAAAAATGGTAATTAAAGGCGTAATTTTTGATATGGACGGAGTTTTGCTGAATTCCGAGGTGCTGTATCAGCGGTTTTGGCTTGAGGCACTCCACTCCTACGGTTACCCGGCAAAAAAAGAGCATATACTTGCACTTCGCTCCCTGACAGGGAAAAATGCGGAATTAAAGCTAAAGTCCTTTTTCGGTGACAGCCTTGATTACGAAAAGGTTAAGAATAAAAGAATAGTGTTAATGGATGAATATGTCCGTAAAAACGGTGTGGAAATAAAAAAGGGTGCAGATGAAATTTTGCCATACTTAAAGGAAAAAGGTATAAAAATTGCCCTTGCCACATCCTCACCCTACGAAAGGGCAGAGGAGCATTTGGGTATAGCCGGACTTTTCAAGTACTTTGACCAATGTGTGTGTGGCGGTATGGTAAAAAATTCAAAGCCACAGCCTGATATTTACCTTTTGGCATCGGAAAAGCTGGGATTAAAGCCTTGTGAATGTATAGCAGTTGAGGACTCACCAAACGGTGTAAAATCAGCCGTAAATGCAGGGTGCAAAACCGTAATGATACCTGACCTTACCCCCTGCACAGAGGACTTAAAAAAAGACCTCTTCGCCATTTGTCACGATTTGACAGAGTTGAAAAAATTTGTTTAGCACAAAAACGGCTCTACTTCTTCACTATTACCTCATAACTAAAAAAACTCCCCGAAAGCAGTATTTTCACTCTGCTTTCGGGGGATTTTTTATTTTCACTATTAATAATTACATTGCAATAAAAGCTGTTCCTCTTGCGGGAACAATTACCCTGCCGTTTACAATTTCTGTACCCATCATTGGCTTTCCGTCATAGATGGCGGCGGGAATGTCCATAATAACATCCACATCTCCTGTGTTAAAGGCACAGTAAATTCCGCTTTCCTTGTCGTATCTTAGGTATGAAAGCACATTTCCCTTTGCGTAAACAGGCTGAAAATCACCGTCCCAAAGTGCAGATATTGTCTGCCTCATTGCACCTAAATCGCTGTGCCACTTAACAAGCTCCTTGTTCTCTTTGCCCCAAGGATAGCAACATCTGTTGAATGGGTCACGGTATCCCTCCATTCCTGCCTCGTCACCGTAGTAAACACAGGGAAATCCGGGAAGTGTGTACTGTATTCCTGTTGCAATTCGCATAAGCTCCAAACCTCTTTTACGCTGTTCCGGTGTCATATGAGTTTCTGCCTGCCACTTTCTGTCCCTGCCGTTAAGGGGTTCACCTGCAAGCATTGTTAAAATTCTCTCGGTGTCGTGGGTGGAAAGTAGATTCATAAGAACTCTGATAACAGGCTTTGGATAATTTTCAAGGACGCTTAAAATTGTGTCCATTGTGTACTTTGAGTCTGTACCCTTGCAGTAGTCAAGGATAGCGTTTCTGAAAACATAGTTCATAACGGAGTCAAGCTGATTGCCAAGTAGGAATTTTCTCCTTGCGCCGTAGCTTTCCTTGTTAGATGCGTCCTCCCAAACCTCACCGATTACAAAGCCCTCTGGATTTTCTGCTTTGACAGCTTTTCTGAGATTTTCAATAAATGGGTCGGGTAGCTCGTCTGCAACATCAAGTCGCCAGCCGGAGTTACCGCAACGCATCCATTTTCTTACAATACCGTTTTCGCCGTTTATATATTCATTAAATGCAGGGTCCTCCTCGTTAACCTCGGGAAGAGTGTAAAATCCCCACCAGCTGTTGTAGTTATCAGGCCAATTATTAAATTTGTACCAGCTGAAGTAAGGAGAATTTTTATCCCTGTAAGCACCGCCGTCACCGTAGTTTCCGCTACGGTTAAAGTACTTTGAATCACTTCCTGTGTGGGAATAAACACCGTCGTTGATTATATGAATTCCCATTTTTGACGCATTTTTGCAAAGGGTTTTGAAGTCCTCCTCAGTACCCAGTATAGGGTCAATCTGTGAGTAGTCCCCTGTGTCGTAACGGTGGTTGCTGTAAGCCTTTGAAATAGGATTGAGGTAAATACAGGTAACACCCAACTTTTTAAGGTAAGGTAATTTTTCTGTAATACCCTTTAGGTCGCCCTGGAAAAAGTCTGTGTTGGTGATTTCGCCCTGGTCGTTAGGCCACCACTGTGGAAGGCTCTCCCAGTCCTCCATAATAGTAAGGTCTGTTCTGTCAATCTTCTTCTTTTCACCGCTAAAGCAAAATCTGTCGGGGAAAATCTGGTACATTACACCGCCCACAGGCCACTTTGGAGTTTCAAAGCCTTTTTTGTAGCAGGTTATCTGCCAAGCTCTGCCCGGAGCCTCTGAAATGCAGGATTTTGTATCCACATCTGTGGGAACAATATACCTGTCACCGTACTGGGTGCGAAGTCTGAAGCCGTGCCAATAAAGTCCAATTCTGTCGGCAACAAAGTCACATTCCCACTTGTCGTAGTCGTTGTCGTGAATGCCAAACCAGTACATCTTGTGATATTCCCAGTCGTAGTCCTCGTCAAACTTTATGCACAGCTCGGCATAGGAGCAGTGCAAATCCCTTGGAACACGGATAGTAAGATGGATTGTTGTGCCCTGTTCTACCGCACCAAAAGGAGTACGGTAATGTTTGTTTCTGGAGTCATATGGAATTACCATTTTTATCACCCTGTTTTGATAATACTGTAAGCAATTATACTATAATAATGTCTTTTTTTCAATAAAATATATGTTAGAAAAGTTCGATTTTAAGTAACAAATTAGAAAGAATGATTACAATATTAATACTTTACTTTTTCTTTTGACATATTAACACTATAATGAGAGTATAGAAAATATCGTTTAGTTTAGAAAATACGGTTTGCGAAAGGTTGTGTCGATATGGACAGACAGATTATTTTTGTGGGAGGAAAGAGGTTTACTATCGTTACTGACGAAAGCGAAGCCTATATGAAAAAGCTGGTTGAAAGAGTTGACACAAGGCTAAAGTCAATTATTTCCTCAAACCCAAAGTTAGATAAGGATTCAGCCGCCATACTTGCCTCTCTGGACTACTGTGACGAGGAGTACAAGCTCCGCCAAAAGCTTGAGGATGTTAAGGAGCAGATTAAGGATTACATTGAAGATACTGCAAGGCTCCACAAGGAAATTGCCCAGTTAAAGGCACAAAATGTGATTTTGCAGGACAAGATTAACAAAATCCTCAACATCACTCCAACAGAGGACAAAAAGACACAGCAAAAGGAAAAGAAGATTATAGCCACAGGCAAAATAGAACATTCTGTTCCAAAAATTTTAGACGGAGCTGTTCAGCAGAGCCTTTTTAACAATGAAAAAAATTGAGATTTTAGCTCCCTGCGGAGGTATCGACTCTGTAATCAGCAGTGTAAACAGCGGTGCAGACGCAATTTACCTTGGACTTAAGGACTTTTCCGCAAGGAAGGACGCAAAAAATTTTACATTTGATGAGCTTAAACAGGCTGTTTCCTACTGTCACATCAGGGGAATAAAGGTTTATGTCACAATGAACACCCTGATTTTTGACAGCGAGATGAAGTCAGCACTTGAAACCGTAAAAAAGGCAACTGACTGCAACATTGACGCATTGATTGTACAGGATATTGGCTTTGCAAGTCTTGTGAGGAAAGCCTGTCCAAAGTTACCTTTGCACGGCTCAACACAGATGAGTATTCACACCCTTAGCGGGGCAAAAATGCTGAAGGAAATGGGATTTAAAAGGGTTGTTTTAAGCCGTGAAATGTCAAGAGAAGAGATAAAGTATATTGCAGATAACTGCGATATTGAGTTAGAGGTTTTTGTCCACGGAGCACTTTGTATGAGCGTCAGCGGTCAGTGTTATTTTTCGGCAATGCTTGGAGGTCGAAGCGGTAACAGAGGCCGTTGCGCCCAAACCTGCCGACTTCCCTTTACAGTCAAGGGCAACAACCACGCACTTAGCCTGAAGGATAATTCAATCATTGACTACATTGACGATATGGCTGAAATCGGCATAACCTCGGCAAAAATTGAGGGCAGAATGAAACGTCCCGAATATGTGTCCTCTGCTGTCCGTGCCTGTTACGAAAAGAGGGAAAAGGGTTTTATCTCCCAAAAAACATTGGAAAATTTAAGGAATGTTTTTTCCCGAACAGGCTTTACACAGGGATATTACACAGGTGAACTGGGCAAGGAAATGTTTGGCTTTCGTAAAAGAGAGGATGTTGTGTCAGCAACAGAAAGCCTTTTTAAAGAAATTCGCAATTCATATAAGGACGAAATGCCAAGGGTTGCCCTTAAGGGGAAATTTACTGCAAGTCTTGGGGAAAAGCCGGTATTTGAAATCACAGACGGTAAAAATACAGTAGTTGTAAAGGGAGAAGAAATTGCAGAAAAAGCCATAAAACTCCCACTTGACAGAGAAAAGGCTGAAAAACAGCTTTCAAAAACAGGTGGAACGCCCTTTTATTTTGACAATATTTCCACAGAAATTGAGGATAATATAAGTATCCCCATTTCGTCCCTTAACAAGCTAAGAAGAAATGCTTTGGATGAAATTGCAGACAAGAGGGATTTTTCTCACCACTACACCTTTACAATGCCAAACCTTAGTATTACCCCTGCAAACCAAAGAATTACGGAAAAAAGGGCAGAGGTCAAGAAAATCGACAGCAATATAAGTCCGGAATATGACCTTGTGTATGTTCCCATAGACGCAAAGGATGAGGATATTTCTTACCTAAAATCAAAGGGTATAGAGGTTGGTGTGTCCGTTCCACGAGGACTATTTGGCAGAGAAGAAAAAGTCATCAGCAGATTAAAGGAACTAAAAGAAAAGGGAATAAATCATCTGCTGTGCAACAACCTTGGTGCTGTGTATTTTGGCAAGGCACTTGGATTTAAGGTACACGGCGGTGAATTTCTCAACCTTACAAACACATTTTCCCTAATTTGGGCAGAGGATTACGGTCTTGAGGATGTAACCCTTTCCATTGAGCTTACTGTGGAGCAGATTAACGCACTTGGGGGAAATATAAGGAGAGGTGTTGTCGCCTACGGCTATATACCCCTTATGCTCACCAGAAACTGCCCTGTTAAAAGCGGAAATGAGGATTGCAGGACTTGCAAAAAAAGAGGAAAAATGCAAGATCGTAAGAATTACCAATTTTCTCTATATTGCGACGGAAATTGCACTGAGGTGCTGAATTCGGTACCACTTTTAATTCCTGAAAGGAATAAAAAAGAGTTTTTCACATTTTTCACAACAGACAGGTTCTATGTGGAAAACTATGTGGAAAAAGTGGAAAACTACAAGGGAAACCATAGTAAAACTCTGGAAAAAGTTAATTTCACCCGTGGATTGTATTATCGTGGGGTTAAATAATGTGAAAAACTTTATTTTTTGTTAAAAGAATTTTTATGTGGAAAACTTTAATATTCTGTTACAGAAATAATTTGTGAAGTGTTTATTAACAGTTTATAATTATATTACTTTAAAGAATTTATATAGAGAATTAAGAATATAAAATTGCAAGATAACATAAATTTTTGCAGGAAGGTGGAGTAAATGGAAACATTAAAGATAAAAAAGCTAAGAAAAGATGCAAAAATCCCCAAAAGGGCAACTTCCGGCTCGGCAGGTATGGATTTG
Organism: Ruminococcus sp.; assembly: GCA_051880975.1. Taxonomy (GTDB): domain Bacteria; phylum Bacillota; class Clostridia; order Oscillospirales; family Acutalibacteraceae; genus Ruminococcoides. The sequence continues at coordinate 5,221 of JBJEOZ010000158.1, read as the reverse complement.
TGTGCTTGTATTGAACAGGAGGTCACAATAAACCCCGGCGATTTGGTGATGATTCCAACAGGAATTGCCATTGCTCTGCCCTCAAATAAATATATGGCAAACATCTATGCCCGAAGCGGATTGGGAGTGAAACACGGAATTTGCCTTTCTAACGGAGTAGGTGTTGTTGACAGCGACTACCGAGGTGAGGTTTGCGTTGGTCTTTGTAATGTTTCAAAAAATCCCTACACCGTCACACCGGGAGAAAGAGTTGCCCAGCTTGTGATTCAGCCTGTTTCTGTTATGGAAACTGAAGAGGTGGATGAATTGGACGACACCTTACGTGGTGAAGGTGGCTTTGGCTCAACAGGGAAAAAATAATTTTCTTCACCTACATCATAACCCTTATTGCAGTTGAAAATTACAAAATTTTAGGGTATAATATATTGGTTAAATTTTAGAGAAACAATTAAAAAATCACATTGAAAGATTGTGAAAGGTAGATTGATAATATGTTTACTAAAGACATTGGTATAGATTTGGGAACAGCCAACACCCTTGTTTATATGAAGGGAAAGGGAATTGTCCTTCGTGAACCCTCTGTTGTAGCTGTTGATATTCGTCAGGACACCGTACTTGCAGTTGGTGCTCAGGCTAAGGAGATGATAGGCAGAACTCCCGGCTCTATTGCCGCCATAAGGCCTCTTAAGGACGGAGTTATTGCCGACTTTGAAATTACGGCAATTATGCTAAAGCACTTTATCCGCAAGGTTGTTCACAGCAACTTTTTCTCCCGTCCCAGGATAGTTATTTGTATCCCAAGCGGAGTTACTCAGGTTGAAAGACGAGCTGTTGAGGACGCTGCCATTCAGGCAGGCGGTAAGGATGTTGAGCTTATTGAAGAGCCTATGGCTGCCGCTATCGGTGCAGGACTCCCTGTTGCAGAGCCAACAGGAAGTATGGTTGTTGACATTGGGGGAGGTACATCCGAGGTTGCAGTAATTTCCCTTGGTGACATTGTTGCCCACAATTCCGTAAGGGTTGCCGGCGACGAATTCGACGAGGCAATTATGACATATATCAAGAAGAAGTATGGCCTTACCATTGGTGAAAGAACAGCCGAGGAGATTAAAATGGAAATCGGCTCTGCTTTTCCTCACGAAAACGAGGGAAGTATGACAATCAAGGGCAGAAATACCATTGACGGACTTCCAAAGGATGTTACCATTACAGCAGAAGAGGTGAGGAATGCACTTGCTTCTCCCCTTGCTGCGATTATTGACGGAGTACTTGACACCCTTGAAAAAACTCCCCCTGAGCTTGCCGCCGACATAATTGACAGAGGTATTACCCTCACAGGTGGCGGAGCATTACTAAAGGGCATTGATTTGCTTGTAAGCAAGCAAACAGGCATTCCTGTTCACATTGCAGACAGACCACTTGACTGTGTAGCAGACGGCGCAGGAAAAAGGCTTGAAACAGTAATGCCAAAGGAATATTACCGTGACAGAAGAAGATAAAATGCAAAAAGAAACCCCACAATTTTGTTGTGGGGTTATGGTTATATAACCCACTCCACTCTGTCATTATATTCCACCCTTGTCATGACATAATGGTGCGGAATAACAGAGTAGTTGCAATTCAAAAAATTAATTCTGCATTTTGCATTCTGAATTTCGCATTCCCATCCCCCCTCCGTTGGAGGCAGTTACAAAGAGGTTTATGATGAAGGATATTTTTAAAACGAAAAATTTTAAAATTCTCATAGCAACGCTTATCATTATAATAATGTGCATAGGCGTGTCTTCTGTTTTTGACACAAGTATAATTTCCAGTACAGTTGGCTACATAACCACAGGTATGCAAAGGGTTTCAGCCACAGTAATCGGCGGAGAAAACAAAAAGTCCTATGCAGAGCTTGAGGCGGAAAATCAACAGCTTAAAAAAGAGGTTGCATCCCTAAGAACCCGTCTTGCAGACTACGAGGATGTTAAGGAAGAAAACGCAAGACTTTGGAAGTATTACGAGCTAAAAGAGGAAAACAGCGGTTATGACTTTGTTCCGGCGTCAGTAATTCGCCGTGACCCGGGGGAACTTTTCTACTCCTTTACAATAGACAGAGGAACAGGAGATGACATTTCTCTAAATGACCCTGTTGTCACCGAAAACGGACTTGTGGGATATATCAGCGAAGTAAATAGAAGCTACAGCAAGGTTACCACCATACTTTCTCCCGACCTTTCGGCAGGTGCAAAGGATGTTAAGTCAAAGGACACAGGTGTTATTAACGGAGATGCAGATTACAGCGACAAGAACCTTGTTACAATGAAAAAGCTTGCAGAAAATAACAAGATAAAAGTGGGCGACCAAATTTCTACAACAGGTATCGGTGGAATGTACCCCGAAAACATTTCGGTTGGAAAAGTGAAAGAGGTTAAGTACGACCATTTTGATACAAGCCTTTATGCTGTTATTGAGCCTTATGAGGATATTCAAAATGTTTCTGATGTTGTGGTTGTTACCTCCTTTGACGGACAGGGTGTAATTGAGGAAGGCACTACATCAAAAAATACGGAGGATTAGTATGGAAAGGAAGTACACCGTTCTCCGATATATGGCTTACAGCCTGGAAATACTGATTTTTTACATAATTCAAGGTGTGCCTGACCTTATCCCCAATGTGTTGGGGGGCAGACCGCTTTTGCTTATTCCCGTTGCCTTAACTATCGCCTGTTTTGAAAACGAAGTTCCTGCAATGGCGTTTGGCATAGCCTGTGGCGGTATGATGGATTTTGGTGTTGGCACACACCTTGGTTTTTACACAATAGCCTTGGCCATAGTCTGCTTTTTTGTGGGCTACTTTGCCGAAAACTATTTTAACACAAAGCTTGTTATTGCTTTGATTATTTCTCTTGTGCTAATCCCCTTATTAATTAGCCTAAACTTTGTTATTAACTATATTTTTGCAGGCTACTCAAGGGGTGGTTACTACTTTGTCCACCATACCCTTGCTACTATGGGATACACATTCATTACTGTTCCTGTTTTTTACGGAATAAACAGAGTGCTTAGCAGAGGTTTTAACGATAATTTGTTCTAAAGTTTTTATGAAAACGAAAGATTGAGGTGATTATTTGGATACAGAAAGATATAGACGCAGGGGAATTCTTGTCCTGATAATCGCCCTTGTGTTTTTTGCAGTTTTTGTTGTCAGGCTGTTCCTTTGGCAGGTTGTAGAGGGTGACAAGTACAAGGATATTGCTTTAAGCAGCACAACCTTTTCACTTTCCTCCAACAGTACAAGGGGTGAGATTCTGACCTCAGACGGAAAACCCCTTGCCACAAACAAAACTATTTACAACATAACCTTTAAAAAGAATTATGTAAAAGAAGAAAGCCTTAACGGCACCATACAAAAGGTGCTGAAAATTATGAAAATCCGCAACGAAAAGTGGGTGGATATGCTTCCCATAAAATACAGTAACGGCGGATATTCCTTTACAAATGACGATACAACAGAGGACTCTCTTACATTTTTGCAAAGTGAAAGTATGCTTGACACCGGTGTTTATACTATGCCACAGCAGTATATGAAGGACCTTGTAAAAAGGTATGAATGTGAAAATATTAAGGATAAAAAAGAGCAAAGGGATGTAATTTCCGTTCGTTTTAATATGGAAAGGCAGAACTTTAGCTCTGTAAACGACTACACCTTTGCCGAGGATGTCAGCAACGATATGATGCAGATTATCTCTGAAAATAATCAAAAGTTTGACGGTGTTGAAATCACCACAACAGTTGAAAGGCAGTACCTGAACGGTACACTTGCACCTCACATTGTGGGAACAGTGGGACAAATCAACGCCGAGGAATACGAGGACAAAAAGGACAAGGGCTACGGATACAACGACCTTATCGGTAAGTTCGGCATTGAGAGAGTTTTTGAAGGTCAGCTTAGAGGTGAGGCGGGAAAGGCTTATATCGAAAGAAATAACAACGGCTCTGTTGTCCGTACAGTTGAGGCACAGGACGCAAAGCCGGGTAATTCCGTTTGGCTCACCATTGACAGCGAACTTCAAAAAATCGCCGACGACTCACTAAAATACAATGTTGACACTTGTCACAGCGAGGAGGCAAAGGACTGTGTAGCCGGTGCTGTTGTTATGCTTGATGTAAAGGACTTTTCAGTACTGGCGGCAGCAACCTACCCAACCTACGATTTGTCAAAATACAACAACTACAAGTACTACTCAAAGCTTGCAAATGACGAAACAAGTCCACTGTATTCAAGAGCATTCAGCGGTGCATTTGCACCCGGCTCTGTGTTCAAGCCCTGTGTTGCACTTGCAGGTCTTGAGGAGGGCAAAATCACAGAAAACAGCACTATTGTTTGTACCCAAAACTACGACTACTACCCAACGGATATTGTAAGGTGTATGGGTTATCACAACGGAATTAATCTTAACACAGCACTTGCAGTTTCCTGTAACTATTACTTTGCCGAGGTGGGCAGAAAGCTGGGAATTAACACCATTTACAGCTATGCCGAAAAGTTCGGTCTTGGACTTCCCACAGGTGTTGAGATTGACGAAAGCACAGGTATCCTTGCCGGTCGTGACAGTACCCATTGGACAGCCGGTAACACCGTTCAGGCGGCAATCGGTCAAAGCGACAACGCCTTTACACCGGCACAGCTTGCCACATATGTTGCGACAATAGCCAACGACGGCACAAGGCTAAGGACTCACCTTGTGGATAAAATCACCACCTATAACAGAGAAAAAACCGTTGAAAAAACAGAAAGTGAGGTTGAGTCCACCCTTAAGGTTGACAAGAAAAACCTTAAGGCGATTCAACAGGGTATGTGGAGCGTCTGCAACGAGGAGGACGGCACAGCCTACGGTATCTTTGGTGATTACGGGGTTGAAGTAGCCGGAAAAACAGGCACAGCGGAAAACAGCGGAACAGACCACACAGTGTTTATGTGCTATGCCCCCTATGACAAGCCTGAGGTTGCAGTTGCTGTGGTAATTGAACACGGTGCCTTGAAGAAGTATTCCTGTGATGTTGCAAAAGCACTTTTGGACAAATACTTTTTTGACAAGGACTATAAACCGCAGAGCAACACCCTTTATTAATATGAATAAAAATATTGACAACCTCCCGATTTTGGGAGGTTGTTTTGTTATGATTCATCTTATATAATAAATAATTTACACAAATTGTTTATTGATAAAAATCA
>JBJEOZ010000157.1:0-5646 GCA_051880975.1 Ruminococcus sp. | reverse complement strand
ATATAAGCCTCACCTTTTTCCTTGTCTACTACATATGAGTAAGAACCTTTAGTCTGCCCTGTGTCAACTCTTGACAACCTTTGAGTTTCGCTTGTAAGCTCGCCTGCTGATTCTGTCAAAAAAGATATAGCTTTATCGTTAATCTTATCAATGCACACATCTAAATTAGATGTAAATTTAACGCTTGACAAAACATCACCCCGCCAATTTCAGGTATATTTCCAAGTGCTCATTCAGTTCCATAGGGTTGTCAATAAGCACCACATCATACACCTTATTGTTGATAACAAGCCTTGAGTTTTTGCTTGATACAGCACCTAAATCAACATAATCGCATATAAAAATGTGAGTTGACTCCTGCACTTTAGCGTTGTATGTGGTATAACGACTGTCACCGCCTGACAAGTCAATAAATCCGTTAAGAGAAACACCGTTACTCCATTTATACTTTGATTCGCCTATTTCGGACGATAGCTCCGTTTTAATCTGCAAAATTGCTTGTACATTACCACCAATCATACTAAAACCTCGCTTTAATATAAGGCTTTAAAAAGCCTAACAAGGACTTAGGATAACCCATAACCGAGTTATCCCCATCCATATTAAAATAAGACACAGAGTGCCTTCCGATAGTTTCTGACGATATGCCTGTTTTGTTACGATTTTTCAAATCCCACACAATGAGGTTTATTGCCCCTCTTACAACGTCAGGCGGATAAACAACCTTAGTGACAAGATTGTATTCATCCTCATTAATTGGCGCCTTACAGCCTCTTATATCGCATAAAATCGTCTGTCCGTCACTAACGCTATGTACCGTATAGATACCGTTGTTATATCTTGACTTGGATATTTCAACGGTATCATCAGACTTGATGCAGGGGTGAGAGCCAAAAAGAATTTTGTCACTTGAACGGCAACTAAAACGGATGTCCCTCTGCTGGAAATTGTTGTGTGTATATGACCTTATCAGGCTTTCAACAGCGTCTATCTTGTCTTGTGTAACAACAATATCACTGCTGTTAAACTCCGAAAGTGACAATTCGCTTGCCGAAATAATCATAACTCATCAACTCTTATCTCCCGAAGTTTCGTTGTCCTTTGGAGCTTCCTTTTCGGTCACCTTGTAGCCGTGCTCCTTGTACCAGTTGGCTACCCAACCGTCGTGTACCTCCGCTTTTCCGTATGCATACTGCACGCCTCCGGCACCAATACCGCAAAAGTTTTCAACCGGTGTTTCTACAATGAAAACCTTATTCACTTTGTTAGCCTTATTTGAATTTGCCATAATATATCACCTCATAATTAAGCAATCTTGATGTTACGGAGCACACCTGCTGACTTTGTTTTCTTAAGAGCAACGGCGGCTACCATTTCAACTTCGCCCTTCTTAACAGCGCCTGGCTGGGAGAAGTCAGGGATGTATTCTGTGACAGCACCGTCACCTGTGAGAGTTACACCGTGGAAACCGTCATCAACAGAGTAATGAACAGCGTAGATGTCTGTAATGCCTGTTGCAGATGTTGAACCCACAGTTCTTGAACCTACCTTGATGATAGGTGTTTCTGTTACGGTTTCATCGCTGACGGAAACGCTGTTTCCAAGGTCACAGAGGCGGACATTGCCTATCATAGTGTACTTACGACCGAAAGCCTCTTCGCTGTCTGTCTTGTAGCCCAGGTAGGCGGCAACAGATTCAATCTTAAGGAGCATATCCTCATTTACAAGCAGTGCATCTGCATTGGTGCTGTTAATAAGCTTTTTAAGCTTTTCATAAAATACTGAAGCATTCTCCTCCAGCTTTGCCTTTGTAGAAAGGTCAATAACAGCACCGGTGTTGTATTCTGTTTTTTGACCAACAAGGAACTTGTCAAGTCCGTCAAACTGTTCTTCATTTTTCGCACTATCGCCGTTAATCATAGCGTCGTGGAAAGTCATAACAGCGGACTTAACTTTTTCCTGCAACTGGTAAGCAACATTGTTGTACATTCCTTCTGCGTTCTTAAGCACACGGTCAATTTCGAAGGAACCGCCGAAGATTTTCAGGTCAGCTGTTTTCTTCTCAACCTGTGCCTGGTTAGGTGAATATTCAGAGTTAATTGCTCTAAATGAAGTCTGTGCAGGGATTTTTTCCTGTACATAACCATATGTGAGTGTTGAACCTCCACTTGGTGATACCGCATCATCAAATGGCAAGTCCTGGAGGATTGCCGATTCGGTAAGAAATACATTAATAACACCTTCCTTGACCTTATCGGACATACCTTCTTTCATTTGTGCTAATGTAATTGCCATAATAATTACTCCTTTTCTTTAATTTTTATTTTCATATGACATTTTAATAGCGTCTGCTAATGATGTTGGCTCTGGGTCACCTTTATCGTCACCCTTGCCAAGCTTATTAGGGTCTATTTTTTTACCGTCATTATTGTTGTCAGATGACGGAAACTGGTTAGGATACTGAGTTTTGGCAGATGAAATAATATCATCAATGCCCTTGATTGAGCCGTTATCATCAAGCTTAAGCTCTGTACCCTGTGATTTAATTTTGTAGCAAATATAGTCCACATCTTCAACCTTGGACTTTTCAAGTGCAGATTTCAAAGCAAAATCAACCTTAAGAGCGTCACGCTCTGTTTCAAGTTCCTTAATCTTGTTTTCATATTCGGTGACTTTGTCCTGCAAGCCTTGATTATTTGCGTTGTCTTTCTTCAACTGCTCAATGAGAGTAGTCGCCTCTTTGTGTTTTTTACTTAAATCACCGTATCTGATGTCAAGGTTTTCTTCGCTGGCAGTAAAAATCTTGTTCTGCTTCATCTCACCTGTTATAGTGTCAATCTGCTCATCAGACAAGCCTTGTGATTTAAGAATTTCTTTTAGTGTCATTTTTGTATCTTCCTTTCGTGTTTTCATTAGGATTTTTACAAGTTACCTCTTGTATGAAATACTCTCTTTTACTTCTGACTTTTGAAGAAGTGATATAAAAAAACACCCTTATAATAAGAGTGTAATTAACTTTATAGCTACTCGTTTTGGATATTAACAGCATTAAGATATTTTGACTTAAAATCTTCAAAGCTATCTGCCTTATCTAAACCAAAATACTCTGCTCTCTCTTTAAGTGTGTTAAGCTCATCTTCGTCAAGTGCCCACCTTGCTCTTTGGAGCATTGCACATCTGCAATTACAATCCTCTGCCGGGTCTCCGAATTGACCGGGACAGGGAGCAGAAAGACCGTCCACCTCAAAATCTTCGTCAATCTCTCTTATTTGACCGTCTAATTTTTGGTGGCTTTCCCTTGTGTTATCGTCAAGGGTGCTGTCCCATTGCTTATCCACATCAGCACCGTTTTCTTGAGCTGATTGTAAACAATCAATCTTCGCCTCGTTTTGTATGCGGTGTCCCTCTGTTCTTGCTATACAGTAAGAGCGTTTCATATCCGATTCGCCATAGTTGCTGATGTTTCTCGCTATGTCAGAGTAAGACATATTTGTGGATAAGCCTCTTTGCAGTTCTGAAAGTGTCTGCTTTTTCAGTTCATCCACATTACCGCCCAATTTTTTGGATAACTTAATATCATCACCGGTCTTTTGACAAGCCTTAACAACTTGGTTTTGGTCAATGGGCATTATGAGGGGTATTCCCTGGTTATGTATGTCGTACATAGTTCCAAGGTAACCATTGTAATAGCTCTGCTCCATATACTCAGAGATTGCGCTGAAATTCTTCCCTTGCAGATTATCAAGACACCCTTGTATTTGCTTTTCAAGTTGCTTTTGGTATTCAAGCTGGTATGCTTTAGACTGTGTTAAGTCGCTTGACATTAACTGTTTGATATTCCTCTTAACATCAGCAAGGGCGGTGGTGTAATTGCTTTCTAACCTCTTTAAAACTGCTTTTTCGTCATTGAGATAAGTCTGTAATACCTCTTTCTGTGCCTTATTCATTCTCTTCCTCACCCTCTAAAGGCTGATTGGCTAACATCTCACTTGCTTTGTTAATGTCCATTGGTTCATCAGGCAACTTGTCTTTTACATCCTCATAATCAACATCTAACAAATCACAGAGCAGTTTAAGGATTGTATCGCTGTCAATCTGTGAGGCAACATTAAGGATTGTTGTTATTTTAGTCTGTTGTGCCTGTGCCTTTGTCAGGTCAATCTGTGCATTATCAAGGGCATTTGTCATAACCTCTCTTTCGAGGTTAATTTTACAGTCTGTAAGCTTGTATGCTGTTTTGTTCCTCTCATTGATTTCTTTTAGAGCAACTTTGAGCAATTTCTTTAAAAATGCCCTCAGATTGATTTCCAACTTATCACATTTCAAGTCAAGGAGGATGTATCTTGACTTGATAACAATGTTAGTAACATTTCCGTCCCCAACCTGGGAAGAGTTAAATCCCATACCAAATCTGTAGATGTTTTTCTCATCCAGGTCAAGCTTTGCCTGCCTCGCCTGGACAGGAATATCAACTGTCCTGACATCAACATCTCCGTTTTCGCCTACACCAATGACCTTTTTAGTCTTAAGGTTTTGTTGCAGTTCGGAGAGGTTAGAGCCTTCAAAGCCTTTAACCGCATAAATTGGAGTATCAAAGTCAACAAGGTTGTTTGACAGTCCGCAGGACATCAAGTCATAATCGTCAATTAAGTCCTTAACCGGTGCTAAGTGTGATATTTGCTTACGGTTAGCGTCAAGGCGGAAGAACGGAATAAAACCGTAGCCGTCATAATATAAACTTGCGTCACCGTCTTTAGTGTACAGAATGTGAGGTCGTGGGTTAAGCTGAACAGTTGTATCAGGAACAATCTTCCCATCATCAATTTGCATAAAATAATATGTAGCCTCGCTGTCCCAAACCTGGATACGCTTGATTTTCTTGTGGTCTTTTCCTATGCGTTCAATATACCAGTAAATCACATATTCGGTCTGTCCGTCTGTTTCCTGCTTGCGGACTTCTACAACCCCCTCAGCCTCTGCATTAACAAACTTTGTTATAGCACCTATATCATCATTATCCATATAGCCGTACATATAACCAAAGCCGTTGCAGGTATCTTCAAGGGTTTTTTGTAGTTCAGATTTAAAGTCATCAGAAAAGTACCTATCAAGTTCGTTGTCCAGGGCAGTATCGTCAGAAGTTATAATTCGCTGATTACCGCTGAGCATATACTGTACACACTGGTCAACAAGTTCGGTATAGAACGGATGTGAAATCTTGATGTTACTTCTTGTCGTATCCTCTACAAGCTCACCGTCAGCGTTGTAATAAAATAGACGGTAGCCTTTAATGTCGTGAATGCCCTCATAATACTTTTGGCTTTGCCTGGCTAACTTTTTCCTACTGCTGTTGTAGTCGTTGTCAATAAGACTTTTAATCTGTTCGGTTTTGATTTTTAAATTATTCATTGATAATTCTGTCTGCATATTGCTGTCCTCAAATAAGCCAATTCTGCTTGTTAATCATTTCTGCTATTCCTGTTACTGTATCAGGTGCGTCATCATGCTTGTTTTTGCCCTCACGCTGATATGTTGTCATAGCCTCATAAAACTCGTTCCAACGGTCTTTCCAGTTGGCAGGGAAATAGATGTGTTCCATCACCCAATTGCTATTGGAGATTATCCTCGAAATTTTATTATGTGACT
>JBJEOZ010000156.1:0-5684 GCA_051880975.1 Ruminococcus sp. | reverse complement strand
AAGACATAATATTTGCCTTTACTACACCATACAGAAAATTCATACATATCATGATCAATAGTATTTGTGGCTACCTCCATAATTTCTACAGTTGTCTCATCTGCCGTGATGAAATTTCCTTGTTTATCGCTGCCTTTTGTTCCTGTTAGGGTATTTATAACATTACCATCCACAATATCACAATTAAAATCTGTGTCTGTATCAGCGTAAAATGTAGTTACATTTTCGTCAGATTTGAAAGCATCTGTATTTTCTGCATGCCCTTTATCATCAACTATATAGAAAAATTGCTTATCTTCTTCATAAGACTGTTTTAGTATAACTTTCAACATTGGAGTTCCAATAATACGGTCTTCATGAGTAGTACACGCACACAATGAAAGAATAACTAATGTAAGAGATACAAAAAATACTAATGTTCTTTTCATATTAACGCTCCTCTACACATTCTACCTTATATAATTATTAACTGTGGGATTATATAGATCTAATATATCATTATAATTAATGAAAATCAAGGTAAATGACGTGTCCTTTCTGATTAATCAATACAATCAAAAATAATCAATAATTACTAAAATATAGAGAAAATCAAGGGGATTTCAATACTTGCTTTGGCTTCTCTAACTTACGAATAATAAGGATAACGCATCTGCCTTGAACCTTATGGCGTGTTGCCTTTGGTAAACTTTCTACAATCCCATCGCCCTAAAAACGCTCCAACGGAGCTTTTTCTTTACGGGCTTTTCGAGCCCGGTTGCGCTGAAATGATGAACATAAAAGAAAACGAGTAGCAATATGATACTCGCTTTCCTTTGGCTCCCCCAACTGGGCTCGAACCAGTGACATCATGATTAACAGTCATGCGCTCTCGACTGTGTATATTCATATACCTGTCAAATGCAGTAACTAAACAATTTATATTCTTATTGTAATCTATTTTATAATTAAATTATATCAGTTGAAATTGTCAATGTCAATTATATCAAAAACTGCTCATACGAAGAGTCCATAAGGATTTGTACTGAGTATCCCTTGCCTACCAAAATTTCTTTGAACAATTTACAGATTATCATTCTCTGTCTTTCGGCAGGTGCGTTATCAAACTCGTCTGCCCAGCTTACAAATTCTTCATAGTAGTAATCAATCTTGCTCATATCGGTTTCTTTGTCATTGAGCTGATTCTGCTTTTCAGCTATTCGCTGAACATTTTCTGCGATTTTACCCTTTGTAGTTTCAATAGCCATTGAAAGCACATCGGGGGTGAATTTACTGTCGCCCAACAATGAATTTGCAATTTCCTCTGTAAGCTCACCGAGTTTTCTTTTCAAAGTTTCGGTTTCCTTATTCAGCCTTTTGATTTCAGTCTTGATTTGCGAGATTTGTGTTCTGTACTTCTTCTCAATAGCTGCGTCCTTTGGTGTAGCTTTGATTTTATCAAAACATTTATGCAATGCATCGAGTACGATTTCATCTACCTTTGCGGCTGAATATACCGACTGTCCGTCACACTCGTTGCGTTTCATTGCTTTGCCTGAACAGAGGTAACGGAATCTTCTGCCGCCGTCATGAGTTGTGCCGTCTTTTGTAGTGTATCTGTCAACAAAGCTGTTGGCACACAATTTCTTACCGCAATGAGCGCAATAAATGTTACCGCCAAGCATTGTTGAAGATTTCGCTGTTCGGGCAAGCTGAGTTTTCTTCTCGTTGGTGTACTTTCTCTGTTCAAGAATTTTCTGTGCTTCATCAAAGACCGCATCATCAATTATCTGCAATTCTTTGACTCTTTTCGAGGTGACCCCGCCTCGGTTATAGTAACCGCAGTAGATTGGATTTTGCAAAATTCTCTTAATTGTATTCGACTGAAATTTTGCACCGTTATGTGTAAGCATTTTACGGTCATTAACATACTGTGCCATCACATATGAGCCATAGCCATCCTTGACAGTTTTCTCGAAAATGGTAATTACCATTTCCTTTTCTATAGGGTCAATCTCAAGGGTCAGAAGTTCCTTTCCCCTCTTATTGACCACACCGCTTTTTACAAGCTTATATCCGAAAGGAGCACATCCGCCTGTGTAAATTCCATCTTCAACAAGTTGATGGAGGCGAGTTTTTACACGCATCGATGTTTTCTGACTTTCGCCGTTTGCCTGCCAGAAGCGTATGTAATTCATCAGCTTATCAACATGGCTATCCATTCTCTGTTCGCCCTCGTTGACGCTCCATACTTCTATTCCGTGCTGAATGAACCACTCCACAACGAATGGGGTTTCGTTATCAATTCGTCCGATTCTATCAAACATAAATACAAGAAGTATATCAAACTCTTTATTTTCCGCTGCTGTCTTTAGCTCCTGAACGGCATCTCTGTCATTTGCCGAAACTTTAAAGCCTGAAACACCTTTTTCCTGAAACTCTTTCTTGATTACCCAACCGGGCTGATGCTCGGCAAATTCTCGGCAGGACTGTTTCTGCATCGGTATGTCGTTTTTATCAACCTGACCTTTAGTTGAAACTCTGTATAAACAGTAAACTGTTTTCATTGTTTTTTCTTGTGTCGGTTTTGTAGCAATCATTTTAACCTCTCTTTCCCATTTGTACCGACACTATTCTTAGTCTGAGTTGAGATTTCTCTCTGATTACATTATACCACTACATAATGTAATATCCAGACCAATGTCGGTACAAAATCATTTTTAGACAAATAAAAATGCCGTATAAATACCTGCGTATCTACACGACATCTTATAGAATATTTATTTTATTCTAATATAATCACTCTTTTGAAAGTTCCATAAGCATTAATAGTGCTTCATGGACAGTTGTAAATGTATGTTCTCCTCTGAACAGCCACTGATTACGTTGTTGCTCATCTTCCGGTAATCCATCATCTTTTAACCGTTCCAATGTCCATTGTCCATTTTCTACGGCTGCTAAATAATGCTTTGCGATATTCTCAATGGATGTATAATCACCTTTTATATAAGTAGGTTCTATTTTTCTGACTTCATTCAGAATTTTTTCTTTATCGGCAGATGTAGCAATTGACGGCGCAGTTTTTTTGAAATGAAGAAGTAACCAATACTCAATACAACCTGTTGTCATCAGCAACCTAATTTTCAGCGGATTATTACGAGGTCTTGATTTTATGATATCTTTCAAACATTTCATTTTTTCATCCCATTGGTCACCCATTTCTATTTCTGTATCAAAGAAAAGCCATATTTCATCAAGTTCTTCTACATCACTTTTAAATCTTCTGTTGTTTCTATAGTAAGACTTAGCAGTTAAGAAAGTACCTTTCTCACGATGACATTTTATGATCGCATATTCTTCAAACTCTTCTTTCAAAAATTTTGAGTATGCTTCTTCGCTTTCTCCTTCCCAAAACACATATATAGCTTTTTTAACAGGTTTGTTTTTGGATATTCTTGCCATTACTACACCTCCTCAATGGATGGAACAGCTCCGAATTTTCCCATTAAATAAGCTTTTTGAATATTAGTCATATCATTGCGTATATTGAAATCAAAAAGTGAATAAAGATTTGATACACCATCTTTTTTACTTTTATCAACAAAGTATATTTGATCTCTGCGAAGTATTTCCTGATTAAGTAATGCGGTTTCATGAGTTGTAAAGATTATCTGTGCCTGATTAGAATTACTTTTTCTTCGCTGATATCTATTGATGACATATTCCATAAGTTTTAGATGTAATTCTCTTTCAAGCTCATCAACAATCAAAACGCCACCATTATCCAATGTTTTCTCAACTGCCGGAGCTAAAGCCATCAATCTCCTTGTACCATCCGACTCATCGCCAAGTGCAAGTTCAAACATATCCTGTTTTCCGTTTTTATTAACACCTAAGTGATATGCCGTACTTTTTAATTCACCCGTATTAAGCCTTATTTCAGATTCATTTCCGCTTTGCTTTAGAGCATTACTAAAAGCTTTTAATGCAGCTACCATACCCTTAATTTGTTCAGGTAATTCTTCGGAATCAAGTTCAATCTCCTTGTTATTTATTTCAAAACGCATATCTTGAATACCTACATCCGCTGTTTTTGCTGCCGATACTATTGCTTGTAGCATTGCTTCGTCTTCGCTGTAATCTATCAGGCTTTGATTAATATCGGTATAATCACGAGAAAACACCACTTTATCACGAAACCATCTCATGGCTTCTATACATGGCTTATAATTCATAGTACATGATACCGCAAAAAAGAGCTGATTTGGTGCAACAGCCGCTGCAATTAATTCTTTATGCTTGCGCTCATTATTTTGTGGAAACTTGAATCTCCCGTTTTCACGGCTAAATATACTTGCTTCTCTACCATTAGGGGAAGCTTTAAGATATTCTGTTTTTATTTCTTCTTGAGTAGCAGAAAAACCGTAAGTATATTTTACTCCGTCATGCACATAACAGAATTCAAATTCTGTCGGTTCATTACATGAATAATCATCTAAACGAAACGGATTGACTGGAACTTTTGCATTTTCAGTTTGAGTCTTTTGTGCATTACAAATAAATTGAACGGCCAACCACATAGCACGTATCAAATTACTTTTTCCACCACCATTCTTCCCGTATATAGCAATTGCAGGAAGATACTTGCTTTTTCCGAATTGAAGTAAATCAGCTGCACTATCTTTTAGTGTAGCGGCCTCCATATCTAAAACTGCCTCACCTTTCAATGAACGATAATTTTTTGTTTTAAAATATAAAAGCATTCCTTTCATCTCCTTCAATATAATTATACTCCGTTTTTAATATTTTATCAATGCAATTTACGATTTTCCCTCTATTTTTTTAGATAAAATTTCAATAAACATTTTTTATTTGCTTTATAATTCTACAACTACACTGTTTATTTGAGTCGATACTATATAATTATTATAATGAACATCCAGACAAATATCGATAAAACACAACGATAATTGATTATGGAACAAATCCTTTGCACACTCTGTTCTCATATGCATCAAGCAGAAGTTCCTCTACCTGTTTCAGTGCATTGGAATCGCTGTGCTTCAAGAAAAAGATTTTTGCGTTGTGACCTTCCAATTCAATGATATGTTCCTTATCAACATAATCCCTGTTTTCCATTCTTTCAATCATTTACATCATCCTTTCTGATTTCAAGTTCATTCAATTTTTTCATATCTTCATCTGCACTTGAAGCAGCATTGCAAAGACACATTAATGCAACTCCGAAAAATGCACCGACAAACAAGCCTATGATAAATCCAATCATTTTTTGTACCTCCTGTTCTCAAAACAGCCTAAACTGATAAGTAAGCCTTTATCTATTTTGTTCAAAGATGTTCGGGTTATCTCCCCTATCTTCTCTTTTAATCTACTTTTATCTATTGTTCTTAACTGTTCAAGTAAAGCAATTGATTTCTTCGGCAAACCTGCACCTTTAATCTTTATATGCGTCGGAATAGCTTTCTTTCTCTTACGGGCAGTAACAGGAACTATTATTGTTGTCGGGCTGTAAAGATTGCCTGTATTGTTCTGAACAATAATGACAGGTCGGCATCCGCCCTGTTCACATCCTATAATCGGATTGAGGTCAGCATAGTAGACCTCTCCTTTTTTCACTATCAAAATTATTACCTCCTTGTATTATATAAAAGTAGTTATTAGAGTCCCAATTCAAGGACTTATGC
>JBJEOZ010000155.1:0-5725 GCA_051880975.1 Ruminococcus sp. | reverse complement strand
TCTTCCATACCTGCGCCAACAATAGAAATTTTAGCAACATTTGTGTCAAGCTTAATGTCCTCAAAGCCCAGTGAATCCTTGTGGTCGTTAAGTGCCTTAACAGCCTCTTCGCCGTTGTTAGCTGATACTGTAAAGGCAATGTCCTTTGTTCCCTCGGTGCCAACTGACTGGAGGATAATGTCAACATTAATATCCCTTGCAGAAAGCTTTGAAAATACCTTGAAAGCAAAGCCCGGCTCGTTTGGTATGCCCTTTATTGAAATTCTTGCAATGTCGCAGTCCTTTGCAACACCTGAAATAATCATCTTTTCCATTTTTGGTTTCTCCTTTACTATTGTTCCCGGTTTATTTGTAAGGCTTGAAAGAACTTCAAGCTCAATTCCGTA
This sequence comes from Ruminococcus sp., assembly GCA_051880975.1. GTDB lineage: Bacteria > Bacillota > Clostridia > Oscillospirales > Acutalibacteraceae > Ruminococcoides. The sequence goes on along the minus strand of JBJEOZ010000155.1, from coordinate 5,339 downwards.
TTTCTTAGCCATTTCAACTGAACGGTTGTTAAGCACCTGAGCGCCAAGTGTTGCAAGCTCAAGCATCTCGTCATAAGAAATTTCTTTTAGCTTAATTGCGTTTTTAACCTTTCTTGGGTCTGCTGTGTAAACACCCTCAACATCGGTGAAAATCTGACATAGGTCAGCGTGAAGGGACGCTGCAATAGCAACAGCAGAGGTGTCGCTGCCGCCTCTACCAAGTGTGGTGAGGTCGTCATATCTGTTGATACCCTGGAAACCTGCCACAACAACAATCTTGTGTTGGTCAAGCTCCTGACGGATTCTGTGTCCGTCAACATTCTTGATTCTTGCTGATGTGTAGGAGGATGTTGTTTGGAATCCTGCCTGCCATCCAAGAAGTGAAATTGCAGGGATGCCCAGCTTTTCAATAGCCATAGCAAGTAACGAAATAGAAATCTGTTCGCCGGAGGCAAGTAGCATATCTCTTTCTCTCTTGTTAGCGTTGGGGTTAATTTCCATCTGCTTTGCAATGAGGTCGTCTGTTGTGTCACCCTGAGCAGATACAACAACTACAACATCATTACCCTTTTTGTAAGTGTCAGTTACGATTTTTGCAACATTAAACACTCTCTCGGCATCTGCCACAGATGAGCCGCCGAACTTTTGAACTATAAGTGCCATTTCTTATCTCCTCTTTTCACATAAAGTGAATTTATTTATAAAATAGTATTAAGGCATTGGTTTTCCTCAGCCTTAAAAATTAAAGGTTGCCTATTCTTATAGCGGAAAGAACCTTTACTCCTGCTTCACTTAGGGCAGAGATTTTGTCCTCGATTTCGCCGAAACGGTATTCCTGAGTAATCAAAACGGTGTTGCCGTCTGCTTTCATTACTTCTGAATCAGGGAACAGCTCAAGTGCCTTTTCACCGTCACCGGCAACCCTTAAGTACATTGCGGTTATACTATCTTTATATGACGCAACATTGCTTCCGTCACCGTCAACCCAGAAAATTCTCTTTCTTGTTTTAAGGTGCTTTGCACAGTCAACAATGTCGGCAACAACAGCAGATGCAGTAGGGAGCTTACCTGCGCCCTTACCGTAGAAAACAACATCTCCGGTGCAGTCGCCCTTAACCATAATGCCGTTGAATACATCGTCAATGTCAGACAAAATGCAGTCCTTGGAAAGGAGCATTGGGCATACGCAAATCTCAAGTTTGCCCTCATCATTTTTCTTAACATCACCGATAAGCTTGATTACATAATTAAGGCTGTCGGCATATTTTACATCATCAAGTGTGACTTTTGTAATGCCCTCTGTGTAAACATTGTCGGGATAAATGTGCTTGCCAAAGGCAAGGGATGCAAGAATACAAATCTTTCTGCAAGCGTCGTGACCTTCAATGTCAGCCTCAGGATTTCTCTCGGCATAGCCTAAGTCCTGAGCAAGCTTTAGTGCGTCGTCAAAGTCCATATTGTCGTTAATCATCTTGCCAAAGATAAAGTTTGTTGTACCGTTTAGGATACCTGCAATTTCGTCAACCTCGTTAGCAACAAGGCACTGTGAAAGTGGACGAAGTATGGGAATACCACCGCCGACAGATGCCTCAAAGAGGAAGTTTGCGTTGTTTTCCTTTGCAATCTGAAGAAGCTCAGCTCCGCATTTTGCAACAAGCTCTTTGTTGGAGGTTACAACGCTTTTGCCTGCCAAAAGGCATCTCTTAACAAAATCGTAGGCAGGGTTTATTCCACCCATAACCTCAACAACAACTCTTACCTCAATGTCGTTAATAATATCCTCAAAATCCTTTGTGAATCTGTCAGCCAAAGGACTGTCAGGAAATTCCCTAAGGTCAAGGATGTGCTTGATGTAAAGCTCTTCTCCAACTGATTTAAAAAGCTTGTGTTTGTGAGTAGTCAAAATTTCTGCTACTCCGGAGCCAACTGTACCATGGCCCATTATTGCTACTGGAATCATTATCTGTACCTCTCTTACTTTCCAAATTATATCTATCATTCAGCTACTGCGGTAGTTGGTGCAGCAGGTGCTTGTGTTTCAGCAGGCGCCTCTGTTGCGGGAGCCTGGGTTTCCGGTGCCTGTGTTTCTGCCGGAGCTTGAGTTTCGCCGTTTTCCTGAGATGGGGTGGTGTCGTTTTCAATTCCACCACCATCACCGGCGGTTGTTGCTTCGTAGGTTTGGTCGTAGTAGTTGTAGTTGCTGTTGTAATTGTTGTAGGTGTCGTTGTTGTTGTCATAAACAGCACCGCTGTGGTCGCCGTAACAGTAGTCAGGCTTTTTGTCCTTGAAGAAATAGCCTATCCTTGTGTTAGAGCAGTAGGAGGATGCAAGAAGTCCTGAATCTACACAATAGTAGATTTCCTCCATATCAGCAGGGAAGTTGTATTCCTTTTTAGGCTTGCCCTTTAGATATTTTGACATAATCTTTTGGAACAGCTTTGGGGAAATTGATGTGTCCGGGTTTGTTGCAGGAATGTCAAAGCCTGTCCATACGGCAAGTGTTGCGTAAGGGGACGCACCGCAGAACCAGCTGTCCTTGTCGTCATTTGTTGTACCTGTTTTGCCGATTATATCCCAGCCGTCAATCTTTGCGTTAAAGGCTTGGGTGTTTCGGGAGTTGGTGATGTTGAAGTTAAGCTCCCTGTTCATAATGGCGGCTGTTTCGTCGGAGTAAGCCTGAATTGGAAGCTTATCCCTCTTGTCTATAATAATCTTGTCATCATTGTCTGTTACATAGTAGTAGGTGTATGGCTCGTAGTACTGACCGCCGTTGCCAAGATACTGGTATGCTGCCGCCATTTCTCTTGCAGTAACACCGCCTGTCATACCACCGATAGAGAGAGCACCAACCTCTTGACCGTCCTTTTCGTCAAGGTGCTTAAATCCCATAAGCTGTGTTACCTGCTTGTAGGCTGCCTGTGGTGTGATTTGGTTCATAACCTGTGCCGCTGTTGCGTTGGAAGAAATTTCTATTGCGTCAGGCAGTGACATAGAACCCTTGTAGCTGTTGTACCAGTTTGTAGGACCCTCAACAGGATAGCCGTCTGCGCCAACCTTGTAGTTTTCAAGTGGCTCGTCCTTAACCCTTGAGCCGTATGTGAGATAGCCGTGCTCAATGGCATATGGGTAAACTACAACAGGCTTGATAGAGGAACCGGGCTGTAATGAGGACATTGTTGCCCTGTCAAAATCCAGGTTGCCCTCCTTCTTGGCGGAAGAGCCTGTGGTGGCGATTACTCTGCCGTCATAGTCCATAAGTGTTATTGCGGTTTGCAGTCCGTATATGCCGTCAGTGTTGATTTCTCGTCCAACCTTTTCAACATACTTCTGCATATCTGTATCCATTGCGGAATAAACCTTAAGACCCTGTGTGTAAATCATTCTTTCGGCGGCGTCTGTGGAAATGTCAAATTCCTTTGCCAAATCGTCCCTAAGGTCGAAGAAAAGTTCGTCAATATACCAGTTTTGAATCAGAGTTTCCTCTTCCTCTTTCTTTTGGTTATAACCCTTAAACTTCATTTTTTCCGATTCCTTAAGGGCTTTATCGTACTCTTCCTTGGTGATTTTGCCTTGATTGTACATCTCCTCTAAAACAATCTCACGGCGGAGCTTGTTATTTTCGGGATATATGAGAGGATTCCACTTACTTGGGTTCTGTGTAATTCCTGCTATTGCGGCACATTCGGCAATGGAGCAGTCCTGAATGTCCTTGCCGAAGTACAGCTGTGCGGCTGACTGACATCCCTGACAGTTGTTTCCGAAGTTTACAACATTCAGGTATGCCTCAAGAATTTCGTCCTTTGTGTATTCGTTTTCAACATTGAGAGCACGGAAAATCTCCCTTAGCTTTCTTGTGAGAGAAACCTGATTGTCGTCTGTGATGTTCTTAATCAACTGCTGTGTAATTGTAGAACCGCCGTAGCTGTTGCTTCCCGAAACAAGGGAAAGCACCGCACCGCCTGTTCTCTGCCAGTCAACACCGTTATGGTCATAAAAACGCTTGTCCTCAATGGCAACCATTGCGTCCTTCATATGCTGGGGAATATCCTTGTAGTCAACCCAAACACGGTTTTCCCTGTCGTACAGAGCCTGATATTCCTTGTACTTGTCAGTTTCCTCATCCTTAACATAGATGTGGCTTGTAAGGTTAAGGCTGATGTCATAAAGGTCAATGCCTGTTGGCTCTGTTGCAATTCCAAAAATATAAATTCCAAGACTGATACCTACGGCAACAAAAGCAAAGACAAAAACCATAATGATTGTAAAAATCATTTTCCATAGCCCGGAAAAAATATTCTTAACTGCACCTTTTTTGTCGATTTCAATATCGTTGTTGCCGGAAGTTTTCTTCTTGGTTAGTTTACTGATGTCAGTTTCCTTCAAAACAACAAACCTCCTTTTAAGGTCTAAGCAAAATGTAAGTAGAAAAAAATACCCATTATCATTTTCACCTAAAGTTTTTATGCTTAGCACAGGTTGATTTTGTCAATAATTTGTTAGCAATACATTGTTATATTATGTATTTTATTTTTCATTATATATATGAAAATGCATAACTGATAGTATTGTATCATAAACAGAGGAAAAAATAAACCTATTTTTCACTTTTTCAGCATAGGTGCAAAAAATCTTTGCAAAGATATGAATATTCGTGTAAATTAATGAAAAAATAATTCCTTGATAGAATATTATTCCAATTTTTTGAAAGGAAGACAGAAAAATGAAACAATATGTTGCTTTTATTGTTACAGCGGTAATACTTTTTGCCTCGGTTTTTACCTCGGCAACCTTTGAACTAAAAACAGACCAACTTGTGGATTCACAAAAGGTAAAAGAGGAGAAGTTACCCGGTTATTACTTAAAGGATTTTCAGGGCAGACTTGCGGTGTTTAGGGGTAACAAAAACGACCCGATAATTACAACGGATACAATGGTTAACACCCTACCGATTGAGGACCAGAAAAAGCTGAAAACAGGTGTGAAAGTTGAGGGGGATGTTGCCCTTAGAAAAGCACTTGAGGATTATTGCAGTTAATTTAAACCGGCGGAATAAATCCCCAAAGTTAATAGACAAAAAAATATATAATGTCTATTAATAACAGAAAAAAAGGCTTGTAAACTATTTATTTTTAAAAAGTTTACAGAAAATTTAGACGGCTTGTACATTGACATTACCCCCAAAATATAGTACAATTATGAAGATTGGAAAATTATGTCCTGTTGCAGATTGAACAAGTGAATATTATTGTAGAAAATCACTAAAAATCTGCATTTTCAGAAATCTAACATTAGGAGGTACAAGGATGATACACACTGTCATTGACAAAGAATTAGGTTTA
>JBJEOZ010000154.1:0-5757 GCA_051880975.1 Ruminococcus sp. | reverse complement strand
AAGGACTTTAACAAAATAAATCCTCCTTAGGTGTATTATATACACATATATTTATAAGGTATATTATATAACAAAGAAATGATTAAATCAATAATTTTTATAGTTTTGAAAGCATTCTTAATTATTACCATTATTTTATGACATTTTTGTGAAAATAGTTACATAAAAATACTCTTGACTTATGCTATATATATAATGTAAAATATAGATAAAGAAATTGAGGTGAAGATAATGGATAACGAATTCACACCGGATCTCATTACTCTCATTGATGAAGAAAACAATGAGCATACTTTTGAGATACTTGACAAAATAAATGAGGACGATAATGAGTATTTAGCACTTTATCCTGTTTTTGATAATGCTGAGGATAGTGTGAACGACTCCGGAGAATACTACATTATGGAGGTTATTCTTAATGACGACGGCGAAGAAGAGCTTGCCGAGCTTGATGACGAGGACCTTCTTGACAGACTTGCACAGCAGTTTGAAGAAAGATTTGCAAGTATGTTTGATGATGAGGACGAATAAAATTTAAAACTTTAATTTTTTGATATTAACTTAATAAACCCCCTGCCTGATTTGCGAATATGCGAAAATAACCCTACAACTTTTAAATCGGGAGCACGGACTCCATTGGCGGTGTTGAAAACCCTTTGATTCATCGGGGATCCTAATGCCCGTGGGAGTGCACCCACCTGTCGTTTTGTAGGCAGGTTATATTTAAGCATTTACGGTCAGGCGGGGTATTTTTATATTTTGCGAGGTTTTGTATGAACATTTCTGTGCTGGGATGCGGTCGCTGGGGTAGCTGTATCGCTTGGTATCTTGACAAAATAGGTCACAATGTTTTGTCGGGAGGACTTGAAAATGCCCCCGAATTTATTGCACTTAAAAACAACAGAAAAAATGACTATCTCTCCTACCCTGACTCTATTGAGGTTTCTTCCGATTTGAAGTATTCTGTTGAAAGAGCAGAGGTTATTGTTATATCAATCAGCTGTCAGCATCTCAGAGAATATATGACTGACATTTCAAAGTATAGTCTTGAGGGAAAAACCATTGTCCTTTGTATGAAGGGAATCGAGGAAAGCACAGGAAAAAGGCTTTCACAGGTTGTTTCGGACTTTATTGACAAGGACAAGACCGATGTTGCTGTTTGGGTTGGCCCAGGGCATCCACAGGACTATGTTAAGGGTATTCCCAACTGTATGGTCATAGACAGCGAAAAGGAAAGCGTTAAGGAAAGACTTGTCAGTGAGTTTAACAGCGACTTAATCCGTTTTTACATAGGCACAGACCTTATCGGCTCGGAAATCGGAGCAGCCGCAAAGAATGTTATCGGCATTTGTGCAGGTATGCTGGACGGTATGGGTTACACCAGCCTAAAGGGTGCTTTGATGGCAAGAGCGCCAAGGGAAATTGCAAGATTTATCAAAGTTATGGGTGGTAACGAAATGAGTGCTTACGGACTATGCCACCTTGGTGACTATGAGGCTACCCTGTTTTCAAAATGGAGCCACAACAGAATGTTTGGCGAAAAGTTTATACAGGGTGACAAGTTCGAAAAGCTTGCAGAGGGTGTTATGACAACCAAGGCAATTTACAAAATCGCAAAGAAAAAAGGCATTGAAATGCCTATTGTAACACAGCTTTATGAGGTACTTTTTGAGGGTAAATCTATTAAACCCGCCTTAAGCGCCCTGTTTAACAGAAATGTAAGACAAGAATTTTAGTGTAAAAAATAATATATAAATAAGGCTCTGTGCTGACAGATAACTGTTGCACAGAGCCTGTTTTTTATAGATTATTTATACTAGGCAAGGCCTCTTTTTGACAAAACTCTCTTTTCTATTACAGAGAATATACATTTGTCTATTATAATTCCTACAAGTATGATGATTATCATAACAAGTGCAACCTGGTTGATGTCTGCAAGGTCACGTCCCATAATCAGGGTTTGTCCAAGGCTTATGGATGTTGTCATTACTTCGCCTGCCATCAATGCACGCCATGCAAATGACCAGCCTTGCTTTAAGCCGGAAATCAGCTCCGGAAGTGCCGCAGGAAATACAACATAGGAATATATCTGCCTTTTTGTTGCTCCCATTGTCAAAGCGGCTTTGTAGTAGATTGGCTGAATGTTTTTAAAGGCATTATCAACAGAGATTGATATGCTGAAGGCTGAACCCATTACCACAACAAAGATTATTGCCTGTGTGGACAAGCCAAACCAAAGTATGGAGAAAGGTACCCAGCATACACTTGGCAATGTTTGAACACCTAAGATGATAGGCTTTAGATTTTTTTGAAGATATCCGAAATGGTTAATCAAAAATCCTATTGCAACACCTATGAGAACTGCTATGGCAAAACCTGCAATTCCTCTTAAGAGGGAAAGTCCTGTTGCCTGAAAGATTGAACCGTCCTCGCAAAGTTCGATAAAACGATTTACCACTCCTATTGGAGATGGAACAGAATATGACTTACACAGGTGTAATATATCAACGCATAAATAGTAACCGCCCTGCCAAAATCCAAGTAGGATTACAACAAAAATAATAATACCCAAAACCTTAACTCCTTACTTCACCAAGTATTCGCTTTCTAAGTTCAACAAATTCTTTTGAGTAAATCTCCCTTGGTCGTGGTAGATTTACATCAATAATATCAGAAACACCGTTTTTCCTTGGAGAAAGAACCACCACTCTGTCGGCAAGATATATGGCTTCTTCAACACTGTGGGTGATGAACAGCACAGTCTTTTTTGTTTCCATCCATATCTTTTGCAGTTCTTCTCTTAATCGGTTTGATGTCTGCTTATCAAGTGCCGAAAATGGCTCGTCCATAAGCAAAATCTTGGAGTTTATGGTGAGCGCCCTTGCCAGTGCTGTACGCTGACGCATTCCGCCTGAAAGCTGATGAATGTAGTAGTCCTTGTACTCTGTAAGATGCACCATATCAAGATAATGAAGTGCTCTTTCCTCTTGCTCCTTTTTGGGGACACCCTCAAGCTTCATTCCGAATTTTACATTGTCAATGACAGACAACCAAGGGTAAAGTCCATGCTCCTGAAACATAACAGTCCTTTCAGCTGATGGTGACTTGACCTCTTCCCCGTCAAGATAAATGTGACCCTCTGTTGGCATTTCAAGTCCTGCCGCAAGGTTTAGCAGGGTGCTTTTTCCGCATCCCGATTCACCTACTATGCAGACAAATTCGCCCGGCTCTATTGTAAGGTCGATATTTTTAAGTATAGCGTTCTCTGAAGTATCAAACTTTTTGCTGACGCCCTCAAAAGTTAAACCCATAAAAACCTCCGAATTATTTTGTAAACAGGCTGTCCTGTGACGGAATTTCCTTGATGAAATCCTGCTCTTTGCTTATCTTTGCAAAATCCATAATAGAGTCTTTGTTAAGCTGGGTGCTTACACCTATTCTTGTAAATGCCTCGCTGATAATGTCCTCCCCTAAGGACTTACCTGTGGATTCCTTTAGCTCTGTATTAATCTTTTTCAGGCATTCTTCCTTGTCACTTGTAATTGTTTCTGTTGCAAGATTATGCTGTTCAAGGAACTTTTCCACAATTTCGGGATGTTCCTTTTTGAACTCGTTTCTCACAACAACTACGGCTACATCGTAATCTCCTGAATAGTATATTTCATCATAATCCAAAACAAGCTCTGCACCCTTTTGAAGAAGAGTTGCGCCCCATGGCTCGGGAACGATTGCGGCATCTATGTCGCCACGCTCCATAAGGTTTTCTACATCGGAGTTCTGAACTGCTGTTACATTTACATTGCCGCCCTCTGTAACCGGCTTTAAGCCATTTTCGCTCAACAGATTAAGCAGGCACAAGTGCTGTGTGTTGCCTATTTGAGGTACTGAAACAGTCTTGTTTGCAAGGTCCTTTGCTAACTTTATGTCACTACCCTTTTTCTTTACAAGGATAGCACCGCCCTTTGTGGCACTTGAAATAATTGAAATATCGCCACTTGACTTTACATTTGCAGTTACAGCCGGAACAGGTCCTATGTAACCGATGTCTATATCTCCTGCAAACAAGGCTTCAACCTCGGCAGGACCGGCATTGAAGGCAGTCCACTTTACTTCTATATCGTTACCCAGAGATTTTACTAAAGAGCCGTCTGACTTCATTAAGAGAGCCTGTGCGTGGGTTACATTGTTAAAATAACCTATGTTTACTGTATTTTCATCTTCACTGCAACCAACAAAGGCTACTGATGATAATGACAACAGGAAAACAAGTATCAGGCATTTTATACTTCTGAATTTAATATTTTTTGACATAAAAATACACCTTCTTTTCTTTGCTGATTAAATTATAAAATATCATAATATAATTTTGAACAGGTAATTTTGCAAACGATATCACTTGTATTTTTCAATATTTATGATATAATTTTCTTATAGCGAATTACTATTTCAAATAATATTTGCAAACGTTTTCAAGGAGTATTATATGTCACTAAAGGATATTGCAAAGGAAGTTGGAACATCTGTATCTACTGTTTCAAGGGTGCTGAACAATCCCCATCACTCTTGTAACAATTCTGGACTTGAGGAAAAAATTTGGGAAATTGCGAAAAAGCAAAAATACACACCAAACATAAATGCAAAAAATCTAAAATGCGGTGCTACCAAGGAAGAAAAGCACTACACAATAGATATATTTTTGACAAGATTTAGTTCTCTTAATGAGGATCCGTTTTTCAAGGAGGTTTATCTTTACCTAAAGGATGAGATTTTGGAACAGGGGTGCATTTTGGGAGAAATTCTAAATTATCTTGATATTATTTCTTTAACAGAAAAAAGCATTTCAAAGGTTCCTTTTAAGTCATATGACGAGGTTGTTTCTATCAAGCAAAAGCAACCTCTGTCTACTATTGAGCATAAAAAGGATAGCGGATTGATTATCCTGGGAAAGTGCCCCACAGAACTAATACAAACACTTAAAAAGCGATACTCATACATTGTGGGCATTGACAGAAACCCTACAAATTTTGAGTATGACGAGGTGATTTGTAACGGTATGTCTGCCGCTGAAATGGCTGTTGAATATCTGATTTCCCTGGGGCACAGGGATATTGCATACATTGGTGACTGCACCTACGAAACAAGGTACATCGGGTATTATCAAGCGCTGTTTAACCACAAAATTCCATTAAACCACTCTAATATTTACCCATCAAACCAGACTAAAAAGGACGGGTATAAAATTATGAAGAGTATTTTGGAAAAGGATGTACTTCCAAGCGCCATATTCTGTGCAAATGATATTACCGCTGTGGGAGTTTTAGAGGCAATAAATAGCAGTAGGAAAAAATACTATCCGTCAGTTGTTTCTATTGACAACATTAAGGAATCCGAACAGACAGACCCTATGCTGACAACTATTGATATTCCTAAAAAAGAGACAGGACACCTTGCACTGACACTTTTGCTTGACCAAATTAAGGGAAAGCACAAGAACAATGTGCGTGTTGAGTTGCCTTGCAAATTAATTGTAAGGTCAAGCTGTTACAGTAAAGTGTAAAAGTAGAGTATAAAAATACAAAAGCCCTGCTGAACCGGTCAGCAGGGCTTTTGTAATGGGAATATTTGACTTTATTTAGTTTATTCTTACAAGGGACGCTTTTTCTTTACGATAAGTATCTGTTTTTTTATCATAAACAAGTGTACCTTCTGTCACATTAAGGAACAAATCATCATCAATGGAATCTGCAAGTACAAAAT
>JBJEOZ010000153.1:0-5785 GCA_051880975.1 Ruminococcus sp. | reverse complement strand
ATAGATTTTCTTGAAGAATTATTGAAAATCGTATATAATTATATCATATATCAATTATTTTTGCAAAAAGAAAGTGAAAAAAATGAGAATTCTTATTATTGAAGATTACTACCCTTTGGCTGATACCGTTGCAACTGTACTTCGCAAGGAGCATTACATAGTTGATGTAGTGGGTGACGGTGAAGAGGGCTACGAGTATGCTATGACAGGAATTTATGACCTTGCAATCCTTGACCTTATGTTGCCGAAGATGAGTGGTTATAAGGTGCTGGAAAAGCTGAGGTGGGAAAACAACACTCTCCCTGTGCTGATATTATCCGCAAAATCCGAGCTTGACGACAAGGTAAAGGCATTTAAGTGCGGTGCTGACGACTATATGCAAAAGCCCTTTGAAATTGAAGAGCTGGTTATGCGTGTTGGTGCAATTATCAAAAGGAGCAGTGGCGGTGATACACCCGACCTGAGCTGTGGAAATTTAGTCCTTGATGTTCACTCCTGCCTTGTTTTGAACAGTGATAATAACAAATCCCTGAAAATTTCCGGTAAGGAGCTTCAGCTTCTTGAAATGCTATTGTACAACAAAAATCAAGTGCTGACCAAAAGCCAAATTACAGATAAAATATGGGGATATGACGCCAACGCAGAGTACAACAATGTTGAGGTTTATGTGTCCTTTTTAAGAAGAAAAATCAAAAGTCTGCAATGCAACGCCAACATTCGTTCTGTAAGAGGAGTTGGCTACACTATGGAGATAGAAGAATGACAAAGAATCTACGAAAAAGAATTATTATAGTGCTGATGACGCTGTTCACCGTTACTCTTTTGGGTACGCTGATTGCTGTCAATGTGCTGAACTACAATGTGAACCTAAAGCATCAGCGATTGGCTATAAGAGATGATGTAAGGCACTACGGTGTGGAGGTCTTTTGCGGTCAGGTAAAGAATAATATTAAGATAAGCGAATACGACTACTGCACCTGTGTTGTGATGACAGACAATACCGTTGTGGTTATGTCAAATGAACTTCCGGGGTATTCCAACAAGGAGATGAAAAGGATAACCAAGGAAATTTCCGCCCAGGGAATTACCAGCGGTTCACGGGGTGACCTTGTTTTTGTTGAGGCTGACCGAAAAAGCGGTAACAAGGTCTATATATTCTCAGACAGCCGAACTGCAAAAGAAAATTCACAAAACTTCTTAATTTTTTCCATTATCATTTTTGCAGTGGGACTGATTATCCTTTCGGGAGTGGCTTATCTTCTTTCAAAGTGGATGATAAAGCCAACTGAAGATTCCATAAAAGCCGAAAAGGAATTTATGTCAAATATCAGTCACGACCTAAAAACCCCTATTACAATAATCAAGGCTAATGCGGATATGCTGGAGGGAGAATACGGTCGCAACAAGCAAATTGAATACATCCGTCAGGAAACAGCAAAAATGAGCAGTATGGTAAACGAAACCCTCACTCTGCTAAGCATTGATTCACCTGTACAGCAGAGAGTTTTTGAAGAATTTGACCTTTCAAGTCTGCTCTACGAAATGGTTCTTCCCTTTGAAAGTGTCGCCTATGAAAACGGAATAACCTTTGACATAAGCATTGAGGACAAAATTATGCTGTTTGGTGACAGCGAACAAATAACACGGCTTATTTCCATACTTATGGATAATGCTATGAGCTACACCAATGAGAACGGCAAGGTAAAAATCAGCGCCTTTAGGACATCTTCAAAAATACATATTGCTTTTTCCAACACAGGAAAAGAAATTCCAAAAGAAAAGAGAGAAAAAATCTTCCGCCGTTTCTACCGTGACAACGAAGAAAGAGGCGGAAGAGGAAACCACTACGGACTTGGCCTTGCAATAGCCCACAGCGTTGTACAGCTACACCACGGAAAAATCTCGGTAAAATGCGAAAAGGGCTTTAACACCTTTGAAATTGTTTTACCGGCACAGAATTAACATATCAATATTTAAGGAGGATGTTTTAAAGTGACAATGAAGGAAAGAATGTTAAGCGGTAAGCCCTGCCTTACCTTTGATAAGGAACTGCTTGAGGAACGAAACGCACAACAGAGAAGGCAGTTTGACTTTAACAACCTTGACCCCGAAGATTCTGAGGGCAGGGTTAGGCTGTTAAAGGAAATGCTTGGGGGATGCACCGAAAATGTTTGGATGGAACGTCCCATATACTTTGACTACGGCAAAAACACCTATGTTGGAGATAATTTTTACGCCAACACAGGACTTACCGTACTTGACGGCGCAAAAGTCACAATAGGCGACAATGTTTTTTGCGCTCCCTATGTTGGCATTTACACAGCAGGGCATCCTGTACACCCATACCCACGAAATTTAGGCATTGAATACAATCTGCCTGTTACCATAGGTGACAATGTGTGGATTGGTGCTCAATCCGTTATTAACCCCGGCGTTACAATCGGAAGTAATGTTGTAATCGGTTCGGGAAGTGTTGTTACAAAGGATATTCCCGACAATGTAATTGCGGTGGGAAACCCGTGCAGAGTACTTCGGAAAATAACGGACGAGGACAAAAATTACTACTTTAGAAATTTGCCCATTGACAGGGAACTGTATGACATAGCAGAAAAACAAGAGGAAATATGGAATTTCTAAGGAAATTCTGATTAAATCAGTGTTTCCTTAGTAAAATAACTGACGAGGACAAAAATTATTATTTTAAAAATTTGCCCATTGACAGGGGACTGTATGACACAACAGAAGAAAAAATAAAAATAATAACAAATAATAAAACAAATTAATTTATCAGGAGGTCAATTATGCGTTATGAAATCACAGGGGGACAAATGCCGGTTGTTATTTGTTACCTTGAAAACGGAGAATCAATAAACACAGAATCAGGCGGTATGAGCTGGATGTCGCCAAATATGCAGATGCAAACTCACTCCGGTGGCGGTATCGGCAAGATGTTCGGCAGAATGTTAAGCCACGAAACCTTATTTATGAACACATATACAGCAATAGGAGGCCCCGGCGAAATTGCCTTTGCCTCCAGCTTTGTAGGTTCAATTATCCCCTTTATGATTACCCCGCAAAAGAGTATGATTTGCCAAAAGTCAGCCTACCTTGCCGGTCAGCCCGGAGTTGAGCTTTCGGTACATTTTCAAAAGAAAATCGGCTCGGGCTTTATGGGCGGAGAAGGCTTTGTAATGCAGCGCCTTTCAGGGAACGGACTTGTATTTGTAGAGATTGACGGATTTGTTGTTGAAAGAACCTTGGCTCCGGGTCAGCAGATAGTAGTCAGCACAGGCACAGTTGCCGCCATGGAGGATACTGTTCAAATGGATGTAAAACTTGTTCCCGGAGCAAAAAATATGTTCTTCGGCGGAGAGGGTCTATTCAATACATACCTCACAGGCCCCGGCAAGGTGTACTTACAGACAATGCCAAAGCAGGAGCTTGCAGGTGTTCTTTCACCATATATTATGACAAACAAATAACCTTTAATTATCTTAAAATATCTTTTTGGGAAGCATAATACTTATGTTTCCCTTTTTTCTTTATCGCTGATTATGTACACCTTAAGCTTGCCCTTGCATTTTGCACAGCGGTATTTTTGGGGGTGTGTAATCAGGGGTGAACGCTTTATTCTGTAAATCACTGCACCGCAATTTTGGCATACAACAGCATAACGGGCATCAAGCTCAGCAGGAGTTTTTTCGTCACCCTTATAGGTTGTTGTTACATTGTATCCCAAGGCTTTCAGCTTTTCCCCATAGGCTTTAAACCTTTTTTGGTGATTAAAGCAACCGTAACAGGTGTGGATAATTTCGTGGGCGACTACATTTTTAATTTCGTCAACAGGGTAATCAAGGACAAATTCCGATATTTCTATTGTGAAGTTTTTGTCCCTTTTCTTACAACAACCCTGTCGCCTTTTCGCCCGTGAATTAATCACAATGGGAACATCCCTTGTGTAAGGTATCTTAAGACGGTCGAAGTCCGTCAGCACATCTTTGTATATGCTTTGTAAAAGATTAGTTTTATCCATAATGCACCTAACTATCAAAAGGGGCTGTCGCAAAAAACAAAATGCGACAGCCCCTGAATTATTATATCTATTAAATATTAAAGCTATAGTTTGGAGCTTCCTTGGTGATTTGAATATCGTGAGGATGGCTCTCCTTAAGTCCTGCTCCGGAA
This sequence comes from Ruminococcus sp., assembly GCA_051880975.1. Classification (GTDB taxonomy): domain Bacteria; phylum Bacillota; class Clostridia; order Oscillospirales; family Acutalibacteraceae; genus Ruminococcoides. The sequence continues at coordinate 1,600 of JBJEOZ010000153.1, read as the reverse complement.
ATTTTGCAGAACTTTGCCTTTTCGTGAAGTTCTGAAATATTTGCACAGCCTGTGTAACCCATACCTGCTCTGATACCGCCAACCATCTGATAGATAGTATCTGCAAGAGGTCCCTTGTAAGGTACACGACCTTCAACGCCTTCGGGAACGAGCTTTCTGTTACCGCCCTGGAAGTATCTGTCGGATGAACCCTTAGCCATAGCTGCAAGTGAACCCATACCACGGTAAACCTTAAACTGTCTGCCCTGATAAATTTCTGTTTCTCCGGGGGACTCCTTACATCCAGCTACAAGTGAACCAACCATAACAACTGAACCGCCTGCTGCAAGAGCCTTTACAATGTCACCGCTGTACTTAACACCGCCGTCTGCAATAACAGGAACACCGTACTTTGCAGCCTCGGTTGCTGCGTCAAAGATAGCAGTAACCTGTGGCACACCGATACCGGCAACAACTCTTGTTGTACAGATTGAACCGGGTCCGATACCAACCTTAACAGCGTCTGCACCGGCTTCAATAAGTGCCTTTGTAGCCTCGGCAGTAGCAACATTACCTGCAATAAGCTGAACATCAGGGAATGCCTTTTTAACCTTTGCAACAGACCTTATGATGTTGCTGTTGTGACCGTGAGCAGAGTCAAGAACAAGCACATCTGCACCTGCGTTAACAAGAGCCTGTACTCTTTCAAGAACATCAGGAGTTCCGCCGATAGCGGCACCGCACAGAAGTCTGCCCTTTTCGTCCCTTGCAGAGTTTGGATACTGAATTGACTTTTCAATATCCTTTATTGTAATAAGTCCGCAAAGGTTGCCCTGGTCATCTACGATAGGGAGCTTTTCTATCTTGTGCTTTTTAAGCAGTTCCTTAGCACCCTGAATAGTAGTGCCGACAGGAGCAGTGATGAGTTTTTCCTTAGTCATAACAGAGTAAATCGGCTGTTTGTAGTCCTCTTCGTTAAGGAAAGCCATATCTCTGTTTGTGATGATACCAACCAGCTTTTTGCCCTCACAGATTGGCACACCTGAAATTTTATATTTGCCCATAAGCTCGTCAGCCTCGGCAACAGTCTTGTCAGGTGAAAGGTAGAACGGATTTGTAATAACACCGTTTTCGGAACGCTTTACACGGTCCACCATATCAGCCTGAGTTTCAATAGACATATTCTTGTGAATAATTCCGATACCGCCCTCACGAGCAATGGCGATTGCCATTTCGGACTCTGTAACGGTATCCATAGCCGCTGTCATAAGCGGTGTGTTCAGCTTGATTTTCTTTGTGAGATGTGTTGAGATGTCAACATCCTTTGGCTCAACATCAGACTCTCCCGGGATAAGAAGTACATCATCAAAAGTTAGTGCCTCTTTAACAAATTTCTCTTGGTTGATCATAGCTCATTCCCCCTAAATAATTCTATCCTATTTTAATTTATTAATCTTGATTATACCACTTTGATATTATATATTCAAGAATTTTTTCATATATTAAATTATTTTTTGTTGAAAAGATTTTTCCTATGTGATATATTAAATGTATAATAGGTGGTGTTTTTATGTCTAAAAAGAAAGAAAACAAGGTTACAAAGTCTGTGGAGGAGAATATT
>JBJEOZ010000152.1:0-5813 GCA_051880975.1 Ruminococcus sp. | reverse complement strand
TAACCGCCCACAAGGTATGGGTTTCCGTTATATACCGCTACTGTGGGGTGGAGCAGTGAGCTGTTTATTGCTGTATAGGACATTTTTCCGTTTGACACATTCAGCTTTACAAGTGCAGACTGTGACGCATAAACTACTGATGGATTTTCGTAATTCATACTGACTGTCTTAAGGTTGCAGTCCACAACAAAGTATATGTAGCCACCGGAATAAACAGGTGAATATGCCACAAATTCGCTTTCTACACCGTTTGTGAAGTTTTTGAAGTGATTTTTCAGTTGTTTTTGTGAATCGTAGCCCTTGGTAAATTTCAAAATATTCTTTGAGTTAGGTGTGTATTTATTAACACTTCCGTCCTCATACACAACATAAATATTTTTTCCGTCTGAAACATTGTTGCCAAAGCTTTCAAAGGCACCTCTTGAAATTCCCATCTCTGTGTAGGCACTGCCCTTGACAAGGACTGCTGTCTTGGTTGATTTGCCATAGTTATTTTGAACTGTGATTTCAGAGGTTTTGTTCAGTATGCTGTTGTCGTTTATTGTAAATGATTTATTCTTGTAATTATAGTCAGCAGAAACCTCTTTGCCGTTAACAAATACCTTGCTGTTTTCAAGTCCACTTCCGAAAACAAGTGGTTTTCCGTTCACCAATTTTACATCATCAATATGGGGAACCGGACATTCAAGTCTGCTAAGGTCAAGGGCTCCGCCGTAGATAGTTTTGTCAATAAGGCTGTCATTTTGCTTTACGGAATGTTTGATTTTGTCCATTGCCTGCTCTGATGTTAAGGTGTTGTCCTTTTCCATAAGAAGTGCAATAGCACCCACAACTGCAGGTGTAGACATTGATGTACCGCTGTAATAATCGTACTTGCCAAAGGAGTCCTCCTCCTTTGCCTTACCCTTTGAAATGCCTATATTGTCAAAGAATAATGTGTAGTCACCTACTCCGTAGTTGACGAAGGTTAAAACAAGCTTTCTTGCTCCTCCCTCTTTGTTAGGAACTTTACCTGTAATGTGAACCCAATCGTTGCCTGCACTATTCAAAAAGACTATATTTTGGGAAGTTATATCACTTTCATTTAACTCTTTATCTGCAGGGAAATCGGAAATAATAACTTGATTGAGCGCTCCAAACAACGCCAAAAATTCATCGGTTTTGGGAAGATTTTTGATTTTCATCATCATACTAAAGTATGAGTTTTGCTCACCCGGTTCTGCTGTATATGGGATTTCAACAGAATAATATTCCTGCTCAGATACATTATTAATATTCACCTGAAGTGAAGTCTTGTCGCCTGTTGTATCGGAGAAATAGTCACCTGTTGTTTCCTTAACCTCAATATCTCCGTCACCGATTCTTAGTTTACCTTCCTTTGCGCTAAAATCCTTTGTAAGATAAGCACTGCACCTACTGTCTGTATCGGTGTAAATGTTAGGTAAGAAGTTGTTGTAGCTTACTGATGACAAAATGTCACTGCCCGGTGCGGCTAATTCAACGGTATCCTTGCCATAGTCGGAATAATCTGCAATATCTCCGTCCTCACCTGTTGCTGAAACGGTGATGATATACTTGCTGTCGGACATAGCAGGGTAGTTAAAATAGTAACCCTCGGGTACTTCCTTGTTATTTGTCTTTTTTGTTTCCAAAAAGTCGTCAAAATCTTCTTCCTCAGCATACATTTCCTCGTAGCTGATATCTTCGCCGTAATCTGTACTGTCGTTACCTGCTGCGCAAACGGACACTGCACCCAGCTTGCCCACCTTGTCAATAAGCTCTGTGAGGATTTTTGAGTCTTCTTCTATTCCCCAAGAATTATTGATGGCAACAACATTAACACCAAGCTTCATTGCTCTGTAAATGTAGTTATAGGCTGCTACAAAATTTTCAAGGATGGCGTATCCGCTTGAATCCAATGCTTTCAGCGCCATAATTTTTGTATTTTTTGATACGCCTGAAATGCCGGTATTGTTATTGCTTTGTGCCGCTATTATACCGGCACAATGAGTTCCGTGACCGTTGTTATCCAGCGGTGTCATATCGCTGTTGTCACCTGTGAAATCAAGTCCGTGAACACCTCTGAGGCTCTTCTGATACGGGTTAACCCACATTTTATTTTTCAATTCCTCGTGGGTGTAGTCAACGCCTGTGTCAATAACAGCAACAACGGTTTCTTTTGTAGTTTTGTCAGGCTTTGCCCACAAATCCTGCGGGTTGATGTCCTCATTTTCTTTACCGCCGTTTTGACCTTGATTGTCAAGTGCCCACTGAAAGTCGCTGTATGTATCCTTTGTGATTGACATAGCTTTGCCAATATAATTTGGCTCGGCAATGAGTACATCATCACTTTTGTTAAGTCTGTCAATCATTTCTTCTGTTGAAAGCTTGTCTGAGGATACTGTGGCAACGGAAAAGCCGTCCCTCTTATCACTAAAATTTTCTACGCTGTCAACAACAATTTGGTCAGAAACACCGATTGACTCCTTAAGGCTTGCCCCTGTTGACACAATACCTGTGTCCTTAAGCATAACAACAGCCTCGCCCTCAACATAGTTCTTAGACTTTGTAGTTTTATTTGTATCTTTATTTTTATCGTTCTTATATCTTTCAAAGATACTGTTTGAGAATTTTTCCTCGGAAGACTTATTTTCTGTTGCAGTTGCACCAAAACCGCCAATAAGTGTTGACGAAATTATTGTTGCAGAAAGCAAAGCAGAAAGTGTTTTTTTGATAATATTCATAGTTTACCTCCTTTTGATATAACTTGATTATACCATATTGTTCATAAATGTAAACCAATTTTTTCAATTTTTAGTAAAAGGAATGCCCCCTCCATATAGGAAGGGGCAAAAAAGAAGAAATACTAATTTCAGATGCAATCTATTTTTGTGTTTGAAATAAGGAAAAACTGATTAAATCATTAAGCAATATCTTCCAATGAACAGCTTTGGCAAGCAAGTGTGTGCTTTACTCTGTCTTCAACCTCTGCACGCTTTGCATTGTTAAAGCGGTCAACAGTACCAACAAGGTAACCTGTTATTCTTCTGATTCTCTCAAAAGGAACCTCATCATAGGTGTAGTTTACATCAACAAATTCACCATCAACTGTAAGCTCAATGGTCTTGAAATATTTGTCGGGATTGTTCTCCTTAATCTGCTCTACATATGCATTAACTTCTTCTTGAGTTAAGTTTCCGTTTACTGTTACTGTCATAATAATACCTCCATTTTTTATAATCCTAAAACAATAATGTTTCTTATTTTTGAGTGTACACTTATATTATCACAATATATTGTGGTTTGCAATAGGTAATTCATAATATTTTGAATTTTTTTAGTTACAAAATATTAATCTCTATTACAGTAAAGTCACTTTAAATTCTAAATTTCTGATAATCGAACTACAAAAACCAATGCTTATAGGTTATGTAGTTATTTGTCACTAAGTACCTATTAAATTACTTGATACCAAAGGAAATTGAAAGTGCCTCGTCAACTCGGTGCATTGAGTTGTTCTCAACCTCACCCATCTTTTCCCTAAGACGGCGTTTGTCAATGGTGCGGATTTGCTCAAGTAGAACAACAGAGTCCTTGGCAAGTCCGCTTTTTACACCGTTAATCTCAATATGGGTGGGCAACTTTGCCTTTTGGTGCTGTGAGGTTATTGCGGCGGCAATAACTGTGGGTGAATATTTGTTGCCAATATCATTTTGAACAATCAACACAGGACGAACTCCACCCTGTTCACTTCCAACAACCGGACTAAGGTCGGCATAGTAAATATCTCCACGCTTAACTGTCATATATTTCACTCTCCGAATTTTTCTGTTAGAAAATCACTTGTTATGTGTTTCATTAGTATTTTTGTCAGAATAATTTTGTTTTATTCTTTGACATTACATATTACGGAAAAATTCTTTGGTGGTTAATGTTCAGTTACTCTGATTGACAAAGGAAATGTGAGTACTGCTGTTGCCGATATAGGTTATGTATCCTTCCTCGCCAACCTTTACAATATAGTCGGAAACCTTAACCTTGTAGCCGTCTTTGTCGTACTTTAGGTACTGTATTTTGTTGTCAAACTCCCTTAATACCTCCTGCAATATCCGAATCGGGGCATCCTTTGGAAGTCTGCTTATTTTACAGCTTGATGAAATACCCATATATTCCATTGTGACTGTATCCTCTTTAACTGTGTAGGAATAGCCTGATAATTCCTTTGGAGAAATTACAGTCAGAGATAGGTCGTTGTTATTGTTTCTGATAAAATTGCCCCTTACATTTATATTTTCGTTGCTGATATACACACCGGCTGAAAAGCTTTTCTGTACGGTAAGCTCATTTTTGCAACCTGTAAAAAATATTAATATGATAAAAAGAAAAAACAAACCTTTCTTCAAATCATCACCGTCCGTAGAAATGTTTGTTTTATACTTCCTTTTAATTTTTATTCCTCTACTTTTTTGAAAACCTTATAAAGACAGTCAATCACATCACTTGGGAGCATTGAGGTTTCCCCTAAATCCTCTCTTGCAAAGTCACCGGCTGTTCCGTGGATAAAAACTCCACAGGCAGATGCTTCAAGTGGTGAATAACCCTGACATAGAAGTGAACCGATTACACCGGCAAGTACATCTCCGCTTCCACCTGTTGCCATTCCCGGATTACCGGCACGGCTGACGAAGGTGTTTTTGCCGTCGGTTATCACAGTATCGGCACCCTTTAGCACAGTTGTAACACCGTACCTTTGGCTGAAATCCTCTGCAACCCTTTGGGGGGATGCTGTAATTTCCTTTACAGACAGACCGGTGAGTCTGCTCATTTCACCGGGGTGAGGTGTTAATATAACATCACACACCTTTTCATCTAATAAATGTATATGCTTTGCAAGGCAGTTTATTCCGTCAGCATCTATGAGCAAAGGTATGCTACTGTTCAGCACAAGGTAATCTACAATTTCCTGTGTATCGCTGTTCACACCAAGACCGCAACCGATTAAAACTGCATCTGAATTTTTCATATTCTTTGTGATAACAGGGATACTCTCCCTTGAAAAAGTACCCTTTTCACTTGCCTTTTGGGGGAGAAAAACAGCCTCCTGGACAACAGGGGCAACTATTGGATACACGCTGTCCACAGTCAAAAGCCTTAGCATACCAAGACCGCTTTTTAGGGCAGAACGGGCAGAAAGAATCTGAGCCCCCGCCATTCCGTAGCTACCGCATATTGAAAGCAATGAACCCATACTGCCCTTGTGGGCGTTATATGGTCGTGGCTTAATAATTTTTTTGAGAAATTCAAAATCCAGTTCAGTCATATTCTGCTCCATAGATTCTTTTAAGAATTTTAAGGCATTTCCCTAAGCATTTTAACAACCTTTAACTGCATTTCCGGCAAAAGCTTTGGTCGCATACCCTTTAGGATTTTCTCGTTAGGGAGCATTACTGCGGCACAGTTGCCCCTTGCCTCGTTATAGAACACAAATGCATAGGCGTCGGGGTTGTTAACCTCGTCAATGCAGAGGAAATACTTATTAATCTTTTTGCCTGTGTATTTTTCGTTAAACTTTACAATATCCTTAATTTCACTTAGCTTTACACGGATAATTTTCTTTCTCTTTCTTTTTGCTACAATCTTGTCAATTAACAAGTAGTCGTCAACAACCTGATACTCAAACTCTACCTTTTGGTTTGAGATAAGCCAAATGCTTAAAGGCACCATAGCAATAAGCACAAAAAGTCCTATATATATAAAGTATGCAACAATTACATAGGCAAGTCCTATACATAGGGCAGGAAGTCCCAGAGTAA
>JBJEOZ010000151.1:0-26257 GCA_051880975.1 Ruminococcus sp. | reverse complement strand
ATACTTTACTGTAAACAGTATGATAAGGTTTTGTGAAAGGAGCTTATGGTCATAAATATGAATACAAAATATTTTCGTAACCTTGAAATAGTGGGGGTGTTTTTGGTATTTGGACTTGCAACACTTCTACACTTTATCTATGACTTAACCGACGGAAGTGTATTCTCCATACTATTTGGTGCAATCAACGAATCGGTGTGGGAAAACACAAAGATTTTCCTCATAGCCTATGCCATTTGGGCGTTGATAGAGCTTTTGGTTTCCAATGTTTACTTCAAGCCATTTGTGGTGGGCAAGGTGTTTTCTCTTTACTTTTTGGGAGCGTTCATTATTGTATTCCACTATTTGTCTGTGCTTATTTTCGGCAAAAGCATTGTTTGGATTGATGTTACCATTGGATTTTTAGGTGTGCTGTTGTCACAGCTAATGTCCTACAAGCTGGTTGTGGGAGATAAGGACTTAAAGCCGTATTTTGTTCCGTCACTATTTTTACTTGGACTGTTCCTTGTGGGGTATTTCTCTTTTTCAGTATTTCCTCCTCACATTGAGCTTTTCAGAGATGAAACAACAGGATTTTACGGAATTTTGCCGGATTATGCCGACCAAAGCGAAACTGTGCTGAACAATTTGTAAGGGATTTATCCAAAATATCAAAAAATAATATTTTTTATCTGTAATGCTTTTAATAAAAATCCTTTTGTGATATACTTGTATTGATTATGTAAGCGAAAATATAAGTATAGGCAAAAGGATTTTTTTATGAAAGATTTTAATCGTGAACCCCAAGGGGAGAGAAACGACATAATAGCCGGTCGTAACCCTGTTATGGAGGCAATTCGCAGTGGCAGAAGTATTGAATCTGTCCTTGTGGCAAAGGGCGAGAGGAACGGCTCTGTGGTTGCCATTGTTGCAAAGGCAAAGCAAAGGGATATTCCCGTAAAAGAGGTTGACTCTAAAAAGCTTGATTTCCTTGCAAGGGGTGTGAGTCATCAGGGGATTATCGCCCAGTGCGCTGTTAAGGAATACAGTACAGTTGATGATATTCTCACTCTGGCAAAGGACAGGGGCGAAAGTCCTTTTATTATTGTCCTTGACAGGATTGAGGACCCCCACAACCTGGGCGCAATTATCCGTAGCGCAGAGTGTGCCGGTGCTCACGGTGTGATTATCCCCGAAAGGCGAAGTGCAGGACTTTCCTATACTGTGGAGAAAACTTCAGCAGGAGCCTTGGAATATATGCCTGTTGCAAGGGTGAAGAATATTACATCCACCCTCCAAAAGCTAAAGGAACAGGGTATATGGGTTTACGGTGCCGATATGAACGGAGAAAATTACAAAAAGGTGAAGTTTGACGGTGCAGTTGCCCTTGTTATCGGAAATGAGGGCAAGGGTATAGGTCCTCTTGTTGCAAAGGAATGTGACGTGATTGTTTCTTTGCCAATGAAGGGCAAAATCAATTCCCTTAACGCCTCTGTTGCGGCAGGAATTTTAATGTACGAAATAGCAAATGACAGATAATCAGGAGTAAAGAAGATGGAGTTTAATAAATCTGACTTCCTACAAAAGATAAAAAATATTGGAAAAAAGGACGAACCCTCAAAAAGCGAGGAGATAAAATCAACTGTTAGTCACAACGAATTTGACGAGGACTTTGGCTGTGAAAAAATCAGCGATATGCTGTACAGGGTTGCTCCCATTGATGTTGATGAGGACAACCTTATTGTGGGTGAAAAGACAGGAACCACAATGAACGCCGAGGTTATGATGGAGCGTCAGGGTGACGACAACGGAAAGGTTTCCCGTGATGAGGAGCTACCGGAATACAGCACAGAAATTTTCAGCGCTCCTGTCCCCGTTGAGGAGGATGTTCAGTTTAGGACTGAAATTCCTGAGGGGGCAAAGGTGGCACAGGACATCATTGACAATGTTCCTCAGTTTGACATTAAGCCTATTGAGATACAGGACATTGACACCATTGATATTGATGTTCCCGACATTTCCCCAAAGGATACCGAGGTTGACTTTGCCCTTGCTGACGAAAATTTTGACGATGAAAAGTTCAAGCAGGAGAGCCTTGAGGAGCTTATTAAGAGAGAAAATCTTCCTCCCCTTCCAAAACACGAGGAGGAAGAGGAGCTTGACCAGTTTGAATACGAAAAACTGTTTGGCAAGCAAAAGCCTGTGCCACTGGGAACTACTCAGGCGTCCAAGGTGCCTGTTTACACACCGGACAGCGGTTACGAGCCACTAAATGTAAATGTGGGAAAGTTCTCTGTTGTTGTCAGGCAGGAGTATGAGGAATACCTAAAGAGCAAAAACCCTGAAATTTCCGCTACATACAAGCCCACAGAAACTGTGGTAACTGAGCGAATAAAAAAGGTTAAGCCGGGATTTTTCAACACCCTTATGGGATTGTTGACGGAAAATCCTGATGAGGACAAGCTGGGCAACAGAACAACAGCAGAAAAGGTTGTCACAGTTGACGATTACGACAGCCGTGACGATATTGAGAGTGTTTCCGAAGAAATCGGCGAAAATATGCGTAAGCTAAGGTTCCAAAGCCTTGCTTTGGGGATACTTACTGCACTTAGCCTTATAATGGTAATTCTTCACAGGGTGTTGCCCTCCTCCTTGGGCAGTAGTTACACAGCTCCGGTTATTTTAGGAGTTCTCAACCTTTTGGTTATTGTTGCGTCTGTGATGATTTCAAGGGTTGCAGTGAGAAACGGTCTTGTTGTCCTTAGGAAATTCAAGGGGAACTCCGACACAGCTGTTGCCGTTGGTCTTGCGGGAGCGTTAGTTGCTGGAATTGTAGGGCTGTTTGCCACAAAGGACTACTTTAGCGGAGAATATAGCTACTACACAGTAATTGTCCTTGTGGGACTTCTTTGCAACACCCTTGGCAAGCTTGTTATGGTGGACAGGGTTAAGAAAAATTTTGAATTTTTGTCATCAAATAAGAAGTTTTATTCAGCAAAAATATATACTGATGAAAACATAGCCTCAAAGATGATGAGCGGTACTGTGGTTGAAAAGCCCATAATCGCTTATCAGCACAAAACAGACTTTCTCACCAATTATCTTCAGCTTTCCTATGCCCCCGATATGTCGGAGGAGGTTGCAGGAAAAATTGCGCCTTTTACAACTGTGTGTGCTGTTGTAGTTGCAGTACTTTACGGTATTATGGCAGGAGATGTTGTTGGTGCATTTTCTGTTCTCTCGCTAATTTCAGCAGTGAGCATACCTGTTTGCGCTTTGCTTGCTGTAAATGTTCCAATGCGTTCACTGTGCAAAAAGCTCCTTAGAAAGGGTGCGATGCTGTGTGGTTTTCAGGGTGTTAAGCAGTTTTGCGACACCTCTGCAATTATGGTTGACGCAAGCGAGCTTTACCCCGAGGGTTCTGTTATTCTTAACAACATTCAAGCCTTTGACGAGAGAAAGCTGGACGAGTCCTGTCTTGGTGCGGCGGCAGTTTTAAGAGAAGTAAAAAGCCCCCTTGCATCTGTCTTTAATGACGCCTTGCAAGAGAGCCGTATGGTTTTGCCTGATGTGGAATCGGTAATGTACGAGGATCAGCTTGGACTGGTGGGTTGGGTGAACAACGAGCGTGTTCTTGTTGGAAACCGTGACCTTATGAAAAAGTACGGTATCAGCGTTCCAAAGCAAAATTTTGAGGAAATGTACCGCAAACAACACAAGCAAATTACATTTGTTGCCCTGTCAGGAGTTCTCACCGCTATGCTTATCACAACATACAGACCAAGCATAGAGGTTTCCAACGAGCTTCAAAGGGCGGAATACAACGGTATCAGTCTGCTAATAAGCACAAGCGACTGTAACATAACATCAGAGCAGATTTCCGAGGATTTCGGCGTATTTTACCGCAGTGTAAAGGTACTGCCCACAGGACTTGGAAATGTTTGCAAGGAGATTGCAGATGTACATACAGAAAAATCCCGTGCTTACCTTGCCACAAGGGGAAGATTCACCCAGCTTGCAAGGGCACTTTCGGGAAGTGTTCAGCTAAAGGCAAATATCAGTTTGTCTGTGATTATTCAGCTAATCGGAATTGTGCTGGGTATTTTGGTTATGGCTACAATCACTCTGTATGCCGGCCCGCAAATTCTGGGTACAGTTGAAATGCTTTTATATACTGTTTTCTGGGGACTTGCCACAATGATAGCCCCGTCAATTAAGCGACCTTAGGAGGAAATTATTATGAAAATAGCACCGTCACTTTTATCCTGTGATTTTTCCGTAATGGGACAGGAGATTGAAAGAATGGACAAGGCAGGAGCCGACTATATGCACCTTGATGTTATGGATGGTCACTTTGTGCCAAACCTTACATTTGGTGCTCCTGTTATTAAGGCTGTACGCAAATACACTGACAAGCCCTTTGATGTGCATTTGATGATTTCCGAACCGTTAAAGTATATTGATGACTTTGCCGACGCAGGTGCTGACATCATTACATTCCACTATGAAAGCGACAGCGACATTCAAAAGACTATTGATAAAATCAAGTCAAGGGGAGTTAAGCCGGGAATTGTCATTAAAAAATGCACAGAGGCAAAAGAGATTTTCCCTTACCTGAAGGATCTTTATATGGTGCTTGTAATGACTGTTGAGCCTGGCTTTGGCGGGCAGGCGTTTATGGCGGATATGCTCCCAAGAGTGGGAGAAATCCGCAGAGAGGCAGAAAAGGTCAACCCCGATTTGCTCATTGAGGTTGACGGCGGTATAAATGCCCAAACTATCACAGAGGCTTATAAGGCGGGTGTTGACATCTGCGTTGCCGGAACTGCTGTTTTTAAGGCAGAGGATTCTGCAAAGGCTATTGAGGAGCTTAAGAATCTGTGCAAATAATTTAATCAGCGTTTTCCAAAACTTTCACCAATAAGGGCAATGGAATTTCCCTGTGTCAAAATGTGACCGTGCTCGGAAAGTATGCTTTGCATAATCTGTGTATTTTCACACTTCCTTCCGTATTCCGACAGCAAAACCTTTCCGCTTTTGGGCAGATATGTATTTAGAAATGACAGGTAGTATTTGTCATTCATAATGTGTGTACTGCTCTTTTTTGGAATGATATGCCCTTTGTAAAGTGCACAAATACAGGATATTAAATCCTCAAGGCTTTCAAAGCTATATATGGAGGAAGTAAGGTTTTTCTTAATCTTAAATTTTCTTCTGCTGTTCTTAATTGTTAGCAGAAAGACAAAACCCTTTTTTGATTCAACCCCTTCAAGCAAAAAAGCGCAGTTTTCGGTGTTAAGGTGTTCTGCCGAAACTGCTATGCTTAAAATGTGGTACAAAAGGTCCTCTTCATTCTTGTAGGGAACTTCTTCTGTTAAAAGCTCCAGCATTATGGTTTTGTCGTTTATTCGTGTTATGGTCATAAAAACTACTCCTTTATAACCATAATATGATGGTAGCAAGTCTATATCAACAAAAAAAGAATACCAGTAAACAAAATACTAATATTTTTAGAATATATTGTAAAATTAATTATGAAAGGATGATTATTATGCCAAAATGGTTAAGCGACGCTGTGTTTTATGAGATTTATCCCCAGTCCTTTAACGATACAAACGGTGACGGTATCGGTGACATTCAGGGAATAATCGAAAAGCTTGATTATGTTAAGAATTTGGGCTGTAATGCAATTTGGCTCAACCCTGTTTATGATTCTCCATTTATGGACGCAGGTTATGACGTCAGGGATTACAAAAAGGTTGCCCCAAGGTATGGCACCAACGATGACCTTGTAAGGCTCTTTGACGAGGCTCACAAAAGGGATATGAAAATTCTCCTTGACCTTGTTCCCGGACACACAAGCGAACAGCACCCTTGGTTCCTTGAAAGTAAAAAGGCAAAGGAAAATGAGTACAGCAACAGATATATCTTTACAAAGTCTGTGTGGGATGCTCCACCTGAATACAGAATGATGTGCGGTATCTGCGAGAGGGACGGAAACTATATGGTTAACTACTTTAGCAGTCAGCCTGCACTCAACTATGGATTTTATGAGGTAACCCACCCTGAGTGGCAACTGCCCTATGACCATCCCGATGCACTGAAAACTGCTGATGCTATTAAGGATGTTATGCGTTTTTGGCTTGACAAGGGCGCTGACGGCTTTAGAGTAGATATGGCAGACTCCCTAGTTAAAAATGATGATGAAAAAATAGCCACAGCCAAGATATGGCGAGGTGTGCGTGAAATGCTTGACAAGGAATATCCACAGGCGGCTATGGTTGCAGAGTGGTGTAATCCTGAGAAGGCAATAAATGACGGTGGTTTCCATATGGACTTCTACCTTGACCACTACGGAAACGGATATTCAAGGCTGTTCAGATACGAAAAGGACGGCGAAAACTGCGCATTCTTCCACAAAAACGGAAAGGGTGACATCACCTCTGCCTTAGACGAATATGTGCCTAACTACGAAAAGACAAGGGAAAACGGATATATCAGCTTTATGACAAATAACCACGATATGCCCCGTATGACCCACTACGCAGACAAGGAAACAATAAGGCTTGCATTTGCCACAATTTTCACCTTGCCCGGAGTTCCTTTTCTCTACTACGGCGACGAAATCGGTATGAGGTATCAAGGCGGTTTGGTGTCAAAGGAGGGCGGTTTCTCCCGAACTGGCTCCAGAACACCAATGCAGTGGAACAGCGGTAAAAACCTTGGTTTCTCTGAGGCTGATGAGTGCTATCTCCCTGTCGACACAAGTGCTGACGCACCTACTGTTGAAAACCAAAAGGATGACCCTGAGTCCATTTATAAGGTGGTAAAGGATGTTATTGCACTTCGCCACAGCAACAAGGACTTAGGCAATGACGGTGACTTTAAGGTTGTATACGCAGAGAAAAACAAATACCCATTTGTATATCAAAGGGGAGAATTTGTAATAGTAGTAAACCCATCTAATGAAGATGTTACAGTGCCGTTTGACTTTGATGTAAAGGAAACTGTGTATCAAATCGGAAAAACTCTTGTTGAGGACAAAACAGTAACTGCATTTGCAAGCTCCTTTGCAATTTTTAAAGTTTGATACAGAAAATAAAAATAATCCGAGCAGACTTTTTGAAAGAGTTTGCTCGGATTTTGTTATTTAAGGGGTTTTACAGAGTTTTCATTTCCTCTTGTCTTTTAATTTTGTTTGTGGCGGTTTTGATTAACGGCTCCTTGGAAACCACAATACCCCTTATAGCCTTGTATGCAGGGAATGTTCTGTTGACAGCCTTAACCTCCTGGAAAAGGGCTTTCTTGATTTCCTGTTCGTCACTTACACGATAAACCCTCTCCATTGTGTCTTGGTCATAGACAATCTTTGCGTAAATTCTAAGGTCGTCCTTGTCTGCTCCGTGAGGCTTACCGTAAATTAAGGACTCCTGTACACCCTCAATTTTGTTTACGATATTTTCCATTTCCTCAGGGAAGATGTTTTTACCGTTCTTAAGGACGATAACACTCTTCTGTCGTCCGCAAATATATATGTATCCGTCCTCGTCAATCCTAGCCAAGTCCCCTGTGTGGAACCAACCGTTTTGCAGTACCTCGGCTGTTGCCTCCTCGTTGTCGTAGTAGCCAAGCATAACATTTGGGCCTCTTACAACAAGCTCACCAACTCCGTTTTCGTCAGGATTTGCAATCCTTGCCTCTACACTTGGTGCTGACCTGCCCACAGAGCCGAGTTTGTGGTGGCGACTTGTTGACATAGAAACAATAGGAGCAGTTTCCGTAAGTCCGTAAAACTGAAGTATGTTAAGGCCCAAAGCGCGAAATCTTCTCTCAATAGTTGGGTCAAGAGGAGCAGCGCCACTGATAAAGTAGCGAATGTTTCCACCTAACATATCGTGAATTTCTTTAAAAAGCTCCTTGCGTTCCTCCATAGTTGCATTTGGATAAAGGGTTTTAAGCTCGTTGATTTTATCAACCTTGTTTGCCTTGGCAAGCGCCTTGCTTACATGGCTGAATATCATTTCGTATATAGCCGGAACACAGGCGAAAAATGTAACATTGTAGTCGTGGAGGTTTTTGACAATTTTTCTTGTTCCCTCTGCGAATACTATCTTTGCACCCTTGTATATTGGGAATAAAAATCCGACAGTACATTCAAAAACGTGGTTCAGCGGGAGGTAAGACAGGAAAACATCATCACTTGTTATATCCAGCTTTTTGTCAATATCAAGCAGGTTTGTGCAGATGTTGTTCTGTGACAAAGCCACAACCTTTGACCTGCTTGTGGTGCCTGATGTAAAGAGCATAATGTTCATTGTGTATGGATTTATCTTTGCGTCAGTATATTCGGTAAATCCTGCGTCAATCAGGTGTCTGCCGTAGGAGGCAAGCTCCCTTTGGGAGTAAACACCGCCACAGTGTTGTTCAAGCTCCATTGAGATAAGGTGGCGAAGATTGTTGTGACTGCTAAACTTAATGCGTGTCAGGACTTCTCTGTACTTTTCGGTATAAAAAATTGCATTTACGCCGGAACGCTCAATTACGCTTTTCAGTTCGTTTTCAGGCAGGGTTTTGTCAATAGGAACAACAATACCTGTACCGCAGACAATAGAAAGATAGGCAATTTCCCATTCAAAGCAGTTTGCACCGATAATGGCGATTTTTTTGCCCTTAAGCCCCATATTTACAAGACTTGTGCCAAGCCCCTCTACAATGCTGTAAACATCCTTGTAGGTGTAATATGTAAAGCTACCGTCCTTATTCTTGATTTGATAAGCAATTTTATCCCCGTACTGCTCATTGGACTTATTAAGCATATCCTTAAGGTCGGAAATTGCAGGTGGTGTAAATGTAATATTATCCATAATACTCTCCAAGAAAAATTATCTTAATTACCTCGACTATTTTAGCATATCAAAAGGATATAAGTCAAACAATACATAGAGGAGATGAAGTAGAAAATTTGGAAGAAAATAGCTAACTTTTGTGGAACATTATATGTATCTGATAAAATTGTGTTTCTTTTTTCTTTAAATGATTTATTTTGCTTTATTACTATTGTATAATAATGTCGAATGACAATATAGAAACACCGGTTTATTCTGTGCTTCATATATGTTGTAACAATTTAATTTACGGAGGAATTAAAAATGCCATTAGTAAATGCAAAAGAAATGTTGACAAAAGCAAAGGCAGGTCACTATGCTGTTGGCCAGTTCAACATTAATAACCTTGAGTGGACAAAGTCTATTCTTCTCACAGCTGAAGAATTAAAGAGCCCTGTAATCTTGGGTGTTTCCGAGGGTGCAGGTAAGTATATGTGCGGCTACAAGACAGTAGTTGGTATGGTTAACGGTATGCTTGAGGAGCTTAACATCACAGTTCCTGTTGCACTTCACCTTGACCACGGTTCATATGAGGGTGCTTTGGCTTGTATCGAAGCCGGTTTCTCATCTGTTATGTTTGATGGCTCACACTATCCAATCGACGAAAATGTTGCAAAGACAACTGAGCTTGTAAACATCTGTAACGAAAAGGGTCTTTCTATCGAGGCTGAAGTTGGTTCAATCGGCGGCGAGGAAGACGGCGTTGTTGGTGCAGGCGAATGTGCTGACCCGGACGAATGTAAGAGAATTGCTGACCTTGGTGTTACAATGCTTGCAGCAGGTATCGGTAACATTCACGGTAAGTACCCTGAAAACTGGGCAGGTCTTTCTTTTGAAACTCTTGACGCTGTTCAGCAGAAGACAGGGGATATGCCACTTGTTCTCCACGGTGGTACAGGTATTCCTGCTGATATGATTAAGAAGGCTATTTCCTTGGGTGTTTCCAAAATCAATGTTAACACAGAGTGTCAGCTTTCATTTGCAGAGGCTACAAGAAAGTATATTGAAGAGGGCAAGGATCTTCAGGGCAAGGGCTTTGACCCAAGAAAGCTTTTGGCTCCCGGTGCAGAGGCTATCAAGGCTACTGTTAAGGAGAAGATGGAGCTATTCGGTTCAGTAGGCAAGGCTTAATAGGTTTTCTCTGAAAACTTCCATAACAAAATCCCCCAATAGTATTGGGGGATTTTGTGCGTTTGTTAGGTATTAGCATAACACATAGTATATAAAAACATAAAATAAAAGGGACTGTTTAGGCACAGCCCCTTTGGCTTTATTGGATTGAATCTTCCAAATAGCGTTCTAATTCAGCGTCATCCTTCTTTTTCTTTTCTTTTATAACAAAGAGAGTGGTGACTGTTGCAAGCAGAGCAACAACGGAAGAAACCACAGCTATAAACACGCTGACACTCATTCCACATATTTTTTTCATCTCAATTACCTCCCGAAAGGTTTTGTGTTTACTATATTCTATCACTAATATTTAGAATAGTCAATAAATCAGAGAAAAATACAAAAGAAAAAAAGCAGAGTAAAAAACTCTGCTTTAGTCTTCAAAAACTAATTAAGCGTTTGCCTTTTTAGCCAAAGATGACTTCATTCTGGCAGCTGTGTTCTTGTGCATAATGTTCTTTGCTGCAGCCTGATCAATCTTCTTTGTAGCAAGACTAACTGCCTCAGCCTTATTAGCATCGTTATTTTCGATTGCTGCATAAGCTTTCTTAACTGTAGTCTTGAGGTTAGATTTAATCATCTTATTCTGTTCTGTCTTTGTAGCGATAACCTTAACACGCTTTTTAGCTGATTTAATGTTTGGCATTGTCTCACCTCCGAAAAATTAATTAAATCATAACGCAAGGGTAATAATAACATTTTTATTACAAAAAAGCAAGTGTTTTTTGAAAAAAATTCAAACTAATTTGAAAAATACTATATATTGTAGTGTTTTGCCCCTTAATGTCAAAAATAATGTATGTATAAAATCTATTTTTGATTTTTTCTGTATCCTATGTAGCATAAGGCGATTGCAACAACAAAAATTGCTACTATTCCTCTGAAAACCCAAGCCAAGGTGCCACTCATAAAATCTACGCCGGACACAAGGGTGTCAATAAGCCACCAGCATCCCATAAATAGGAACATAGCAGAGGTTACAACGGTGGTTATGCCCAAACGGTTCTTTTTGCCAACATAAAAAATGCCTATTGCAATAACAAACCACATAACAGTATAAATAATGTGCAAATATTGAGTCATAATATCACCTTTACTTATATTAAACGGTAATACTATTATATATGTAATATGAGGTTAAGTCAAAGAAAAATAATTATTTTAAGATAATTTTCATAAAGGTATTGACATTTAGCACTCGTGGTGCTAAAGTATTAATAGTGGTTAGCACTCAAAGATAACGAGTGCTAAATCAAGAAAAAGGAGGTTTGTGATGAGTCTTTCGGAGAGAAAAAAGAAAATTCTCGCCTGTGTGGTTGAAAGCTACATTTCTGACGGTGAGGCGGTAGGCTCAAAAACACTCCAGTCTTTCCTTGATTTCAGCGTTTCTTCCGCTACAATAAGGAACGAAATGGCAAACCTTGAAAACGAGGGGTATCTGATTCAGCCCCACACCTCGGCAGGAAGAATTCCGTCGGAAAGAGGTTATCGTTTCTATATAGATAACCTAATGGAAAAAGCTCCCCTTAACGAAAGGCTTAGGCAGTACATCGACCTCTACTTGACAAAAAGGGCAGATTCCCCCGAGGGAGTTCTTACGGCGGCTTCATCCTTGCTGACAGAGGTGACAAATCTTCCTGCAGTTGCCACAACTCCTCCTGCACAGGACTCCAGAGTCCACAAGCTGAGGTTTGTGCAGACAGGCAGACACACAGGTATGGTTGTGCTGATTACCTCAACAGGTATGGTTAAAAGTCAGCTGTTCCGTACAGAGTTTGTTATAACCCCTGATATGCTTAGGGTGTTTGACAGGGCTTTAAACGAAAAATTTGAGGGATTGCCCCTAAAGGACATAACACAGGCGTTTATACAGACAACAGCCCTTAGTTTCGGTGAACTTTCCCTCTTTATGCCAAATGTGCTTTTGGCTATAAAGGATGCCGCAAAGGATGCTTCCCTGGTTTCTGTAGCAGAAAGCGGAATGACGAAGCTTTTGTTTGTTAACGACTTGGATATGATGGCGGCAAGGGATATAATTAAGTTTTTAAGTGACAAAAATGATGTTGCAACTCTTCTTACCTCGGTAAACGGAACAAAGGTTTATTTAGGCGGAGAAAGCGGAAAATATCAGCTTGCCAAAGCGGGCATAGTTGTTTCACGATATACCTTAGGCGGTGCCTTTGCAGGTGCTGTGGCGGTTATCGGACCTCAAAGGATGAACTACAAGGACATTGTTTCCGTAACTGAATATGTGGCGGAAAAGTCCGGAGAATTAATTAATGAACTGCTTGAGGCAGGTTAGGAGATGAAATAAATGGCTAAGGAAAATGCAAAGGAAAGCACAAAGAATAAAAAGGCAGAGGAAGAAATAAAAGAGGAAGAGGCTAAGTCTGCCGAAACAACCGAGGCTGAACAGAAAGAAGAGGCTAAGGAGCCTACCAAAGAGGAAAAGCTTGCTGAGGAACTGAAAAAGCAAAAAGACAGCTATATGCGACTTGCCGCAGAGTACGACAACTACCGCAAGAGAACTCAGCAGGAAAAGCTGGGAATTTATGATGACGCAACAGCAAAGGCAGTTGAACAGCTTCTCCCAATGGCAGACGCACTTCAAATGGCTATTCAAAATGCAAAGGATGCACCGGAGGAGTTTACAAAGGGTCTTGAGATGATTCAAAACCAGTTTAAGACTTCTATGGAAAAGCTAAAGGTTGAGTCCTTTGGTGAAATCGGTGATGAGTTTGACCCCAATCTTCACAATGCAATTTCAAAGATAGACAGCGAGGAGCTGGGTGAAAATCAGCTTTCTGCAATTTATCAAAAGGGCTTTAAGATTGGCGACAAGATAATCCGTCACGCAATGGTTCAGGTTGCAAACTGTGATTAATACTAAAATATATCAAATTAGTATAAAGCAGATTTTATATATAAAAAGATAAATAAAGAAAACAAAATTAGTTTTAGAAATAGTTGGAGGTTTTTATTATGGCAAAGACAATAGGTATTGACTTAGGTACAACAAATTCATGCGTAGCAGTAATCGAGGGCGGTGAGCCGGTAGTTATCGCTAACGCAGAGGGTTCAAGAACAACTCCTTCCGTAGTAGCATTCGGCAAGGACGGAGAGAGAATGGTTGGTCAGGTTGCAAAGCGTCAGGCTATCACAAACCCTGATAAGACTATTGCATCCATTAAGAGAGAAATGGGTACTTCATACAAGGTAACAATCGACGGCAAGGCTTACACTCCGCAGGAGGTTTCTGCAATGATTCTTCAAAAGCTGAAGGCAGATGCAGAGGCTTACCTTGGTGAAAAGGTAACACAGGCTGTTATCACTGTTCCTGCTTACTTCACAGACGCACAGCGTCAGGCAACAAAGGACGCAGGTAAAATTGCAGGTCTTGATGTTAAGAGAATTATCAACGAACCAACAGCTGCCGCACTTTCCTACGGTGTTGACAAGGAAAACGACCAAAAGGTTATGGTTTATGACCTTGGCGGCGGTACATTTGATGTAAGTATCATCGAAATGGGTGACGGTGTTCAGGAGGTTCTTGCAACAGCAGGTAACAACCGTCTTGGCGGTGACGACTTTGACCAGAGAATTATCAACTGGATGGTACAGGAATTTAAGGCAGCCGAGGGCGTTGACCTTACTTCCGACAAGATGGCTATGCAGAGATTAAAGGAAGCTGCTGAAAAGGCAAAGATTGAGCTTTCAGGCGTTACACAGGCAGCTATCAACCTTCCGTTTATCACAGCAAACGCAACAGGCCCTAAGCACCTTGACCTGACACTTTCAAGAGCAAAGTTTGACGAGCTTACAGCAGACCTTGTTGAGTCCACAATGGGCCCTGTTAAACAGGCTCTCAACGACTCAGGTCTTTCAATCGGCGAGATTGACAAGGTTCTTATGGTGGGCGGTTCTTCAAGAATCCCTGCTGTTCAGACAGCTGTTAAGAATTTGATTGGCAAGGAGCCTTTCAAGGGCATCAACCCTGACGAATGTGTTGCTATCGGCGCTGCAATTCAGGCAGGCGTTCTGGGTGGCGAGGTTGACGGACTTCTCCTCCTTGATGTTACACCTCTTTCACTTGGTGTTGAAACAATGGGCGGTGTAATGACAAAGATTATCGACAGAAACACAACAATCCCAACAAAGAAGAGCCAGATTTTCTCCACTGCTGCCGACAATCAGACACAGGTTGAAATCAATGTTCTTCAGGGTGAAAGAGAATTTGCAAGGGATAACAAACAACTTGGTCTGTTTGCCCTCACAGGTATTGCTCCTGCAATGCGTGGTGTTCCCCAGATTGAGGTTACATTCGATATTGACGCAAACGGTATCGTTAATGTATCTGCAAAGGATTTAGGCACAGGCGCAGAGCAGAAGATTACAATCAGCAACTCAACCTCTATGAGCAAGGACGATATTGACAAGGCTGTTAAGGAAGCTGAGCAGTTCGCCGCTGAGGATAAGAAGAGAAGAGAGGCTGTTGACGCTAAGAACGAGGCTGAAAATATGGCTTATCAGGCAGAAAAGCTTGTTAACGAAAACGGCGACAAGCTCCCTGAGGAGGACAAAACAGCCCTTACAACAAAGGCACAGGCTGTTAAGGATGCTTGTCAGAAGGATGACGCAGACCTGATTAAGGCTGCCAAGGAGGACTTGGAAAAGACTCTTATGTCAGTTTCTCAAAAGCTTTATCAGCAGGCAGCTCCACAGGGTCAGCCACAGCCGGGTCCTGCACCTGATATGGGCGGTGCTCCAAATCAGGGCGGAAATGACGGAAATGTTTATGACGCCGATTTCAAGGATGTAGATTAATATTTACAGAATAATAACTTTTCTTCATAAAAACCCCTAAGTCATTGGGCGGTAGTATTCTACCGCCCTTTGATGTGTGTTTTAAATTAGTACTTGAAAGTACAGATTTGTACAGTTATAATTAATTGGAACATTAGTATAACTACAGAAATATGTACTCTCAAAACGAGGTGACTATAATGGCAGAAAAAAGAGATTACTATGAAGTCCTGGGGATAAACAAAGGTGCCTCAGAGGCAGATATAAAAAAGGCTTTCAGACAAAGTGCCAAAAAGTATCATCCCGACTTGCATCCGGGGGATAAAGAGGCAGAGGCAAAGTTTAAAGAGGTAAACGAGGCTTACGAGGTTTTGTCCGACCCTGAAAAAAAGGCAAGATACGACCAGTTCGGCCATGCCGGTGTTGACCCCAACTTTGGTGCAGGGGGTCCGGGGGGAAGTCCTTTCGGACAGGATATTGACCTTGGCGATATTTTCAACTCTGTATTCGGCGGTTTCGGCGGTTTCGGCGGTGGCAGAAGAGCCAATCCAAATGCCCCAAGGCGTGGTACAGATGTTGAGGCTAATGTTGTTATCACTTTTGAAGAGGCGGCAAAGGGTACAAAGAAAAGTGTGCAGTACAAGGTGATTTCCACCTGTCCTGAATGTAACGGAACAGGTGCAGAAAAGGGTACTACACCAAAGACCTGTACATCCTGCGGTGGTTCAGGTAGAGTTACAATAAATCAGAGGACACCTTTTGGCGTTGTTCAAACTCAAAAAGCCTGTGACGCATGTCGTGGACAGGGCAAAATTGTAGAAAAGCCCTGCAGACATTGTGACGGCAAGGGTAAAGTGAGAAAGAGCAAAACCGTTGATGTTACCATCCCTGCCGGTATTATGGATGAGCAGATACTCAATATATCCGGCCACGGAAACAGCGGTATCAACGGAGGTCCTGCGGGAGATTTGCGTGTGTATGTAAATGTTCGTCCTCACCCTGTGTTTGAAAGACGAGGAGATGATGTTTGGTGCGAAATGCCAATCACCTTTGCACAGGCAACACTGGGCGACGAGGTTACTGTGCCTACCCTGGACGGCAAGGTTAAGTACGCAATCCACGAGGGTACACAGCCAAACGACATATTCAAGCTGAAAGGAAAGGGAATACCTCACCTTAACGGCAGGGGAAGAGGCGACCAATATGTAAAGGTCACAGTAGAAGTTCCAAGAAACCTTAACAATAAGCAAAAAGAGCTTATTAAACAGCTAAAGGACATTACCTCCGACAAGCATTACCAAAAGAGAAAGTCCTTTATGGATAAAATCAAGGATTTGTTTAAGGATTAAGGAAACACTGAATAAATCACTTTACACATCTTGTGCGCATATTTTCCGCCGGTTTGCCCAAAAAATCCTCGCAATACGTCAGTATTCCTGCGGTTTTTTGAACAAACCGACAAAAAATCTGACAGCACAATATGTGCAAATGATTTAATCAGTGTTTCCTCAAAAATAGGTTATAAATACAAAAGGCAGTTCGGTTTGAACTGCCTTTTTGCGTGAAAGTTATTCGGGTTTGTTGTCCTCAGAGTTAAAGCTTTCTTCCCTTTTTATCCTCGCCCTTTGCTTGCTTCTCTTGTAGCGGTAGAGGATGTTTGTTGCCCATTCTCTGTCAATGGTTAAAAAGCCGTTTAGCTTTTTGTCCTTGTCGGCTATTTCGTCAACAATAGCAAGACTTTTGCTGTAAATTTCAAGCCTTACAGATTGAATGTAGGGCTCCTTTTCAAGACCGATTAAAAATGTAAAGCCCATTGTGTTGCTTTCCCTGTCGTACATAGAGAGGTATCCCTCTGTAACCTCCCTTAGCTTTAGCTTTCTTGCAACACTTTCGCTTATGGCAAGCTTGGTCATTTCAACGGCCATATCGTCAAGTCCGTTTTCAAAGATAAACAGCTTTTCCTTAAAGGTGTTAAAGTCGGGTGCAAGGCGTTTGCGTATGCCCTTTAGATTTTTAAATTCCTCTTCAAGCTCGTTATCAGCAAGCTGAAAACGGTCAATTTCGGGGATTAAGTAAACCATAAATCTCTTTTTCATATCGTTATACAAGAGTGGATATGTGAGCCTTGCCTCGTGGCCACAGCTGTGACACCTCCAATGAAAAAGATTTTCTTCCAAAACCTCGTTTCTAAGGTGTGGGTTGTTTGTGGCATTGATGCTGGTGTATAGCTTACCCTCTGTGATTTCGTTACATTTTGGGCAGATGATTTCTTTTATAACAGTTTTCTGCATATTGCCATCTCCTTTTGCTTGGGCTTGTTTAATAAATAGCGAAATGCACAAAAAGCGAGAGATTTTTTCGCAAGACAAGGCATTTTTTCGATGGAATACTGGCGTATTTCGAGAAAAAATAACGCAGTATTGCGGAAAAATATCCGCTTTTCTGGGCGTTTTGTCATTTATTAAACAAGCTCTAATATCAATAATATATTAAATGAATTTTCTTGGCAAGTAAATTTTGAAAATTTATTGATTTTATACCGTAAATCTGCAATAATATACTTATAGGATTTTATAAAATGTTTGCGGAAATTATCGGGAGGTTTGTTATGTGCGTTTTTGAAAATATATTTGACGGAATCAGCTTTGCAAAGGAGAAAATTACGGATGCAGCACACATTGTTGTGGAAAAGAACAAGAAAAATGCTCAGCTTAACCGTTTGAAAAGAGTTATGAAAGAGGAAAATGATACTATGGCTAAGGCATATCAGGCCTTGGGCAAGATTTTTTACGAGAATATGACTGATGAGCAGAGGGAAGAAAATGCATTCCTGTGCCAAATTTTGGAAAGAAGCAGCAGTCGTATGGAAAAGGCTCACAAGCGTTATGTAGAGGTTATGAACAACAGGGAAAGCGAAGAGGTAAATGAGGTAATGTCCGAGGAGGATTTTGAGGATATTACAGTAGCCTGTTCCAACGAAAGTAAGTATGAAAAAACAGAAGAAACTCAGGATAATGCCGATGTACAGGCAGAAAAGGAAGAAGCTCCTGAAACCGAAACATCAGAAGTGAAAAAGGAAGAAATCTCCGAAGCAGCAGAAGAGGATTTGTTCTGATACATACTGTGTTTGGACTTTTAAATTAAATTGATACCTCGAAAGGACAAGGAGTTGTTACTTTTTGTCCTTTATTTTTGGTATAAAACAAATAGCAATGGGGAAATTAATATCATCAAAGAAAAGAGGGATGATATGGATTATCTCAAGGCTTTTGTGGTTGGGGGACTTATTTGCGTTATAGGGCAAATATTCATTGACAAAACAAAGCTCACCCCCGCAAGGATACTCACCTCCCTTGTGGTTATCGGTGTTTTGCTGGGTGCTGTGGGTGTGTACGAGCCATTTGTGGAGTTCGCCGGTGCCGGTGCCACCGTTCCGTTGTCGGGATTTGGATATAACCTGTACAAGGGTGTGAAAACAGCAATAGCCAAGGACGGTTGGCTTGGGGTATTTACAGGAGGACTTACCTCCTGCAGTGCCGGTATTGCGGCGGCTATATTCTTTGGATTTTTGGCGGGACTTTTTGGAAAACCAAGGGAGAAGAAGTGACGCTTTCTGTAATAACGGAATTTATGTGAAAAATGCTTGATTTTTACTGTGCGGTGTGGTATTATAATTAAAGTTAATATCCTATGGTAGAGGAGTGGTCAGACGACCGCTCCTTTGTTATTGTAAAGGAGCATTGTTATGGCTAACAAAAAAGGAGGCTCAACGGTTAGTGCGGTTTGGGAAATTGCAAAGCCTATTGCCGACAAACTGGGACTAAGCATTTGGGATATTCGTTATCTCAAGGAGGGTGCACAGTGGTACCTGAGAGTCATCATTGACAAAGAGGGCGGAGTTGGTATTACCGACTGCGAAAATATGTCAAGAGCACTTGACCAGCCCTTGGACGAAAAGGAACCCTGCAAGGAGCAGTATATCCTTGAGGTTAGTTCCCCCGGTGTGGAAAGGGAGCTTGTCCGTGAGGAGCATTTTCAAGAGTTTTTAGGCGCTGATGTAATGGTTAAAATGATTCGTCCCATAGATGGCATTGGCAAGGAATTTAAGGGTGTATTAAGTGACGCCGACAAGCAAACAGCAACAATTACCGACCACAGCGGAGAAAATCAGGTAACGATAAACAAAAAGGACGCTGTGTACATTAAATTAGATGATTTTGATTTTTAAGGAAAGGATTTGATTTTGGAATGGATAACAAAGAAATTTTTGAAGCGTTGAGGCTTTTGGAAAGTGAAAAGGGAATTTCAATGGAAGCAATGATTACCCAAATTTCAAAGGCAATCGTTATAGCCTGCAAAAACAACTTTGGCGGTAACGAAAATGTGGACATTGACATCGACCCCGACAAGAACACCTTTGATGTTAAGATTAACAAAGAGGTTGTTGAGGAGGTCTTTGACCCTGACTACGAGATAAGCCTTGAGGACGCACAAAAGATTAATAAGGACGCACAAATCGGCGAAAATGTGGGCATTGCCCTTGACCCTAAAAACTTGGGCAGAATCGCTGTTCAGACAGCCCGTTCAGTAATCCGTCAAGGTATTCGTGACGGCGAAAAGGGTCAGATGCTTGCTGAGTTCCAGTCAAGACAGCAGGAGCTTGTAACTGCTACTGTTGAGAGAATCGACCCGGTTTCCGGTGCGGCAACAATCAAAATCGGAAAGGCGGAAACTATTTTGCCAAAGTCCGAGCAGGTTGGCGAAGAGGTACTTAAAGAGGGCGACCATGTTAAGGTTTACATTGTAGATGTTAAAAACGGCGACAGAGGTCCAAGGGCTATTATTTCAAGAACACATCCTGACTTTGTAAAGAGGTTGTTTGAAACAGAAGTTCCCGAAATCTTTGACGGTGTTGTTGAGATTAAGTCGGTTTCAAGAGAAGCCGGTTCAAGAACAAAGATGGCTGTTTACAGCAAGGACTCAACTGTTGACCCTGTCGGCGCTTGTATCGGTACAAAGGGTGCAAGGGTAAACACCATTGTTGAAGAGCTTGGCGGAGAGAAGATTGATATTGTAGAGTGGTCCGAGGACCCAACAAAGTTTGTTGCAGAGGCACTTTCACCTGCAACTGTTGTAAAGGTTACAGTTGAGGACGAGGAAGGAAAGTCCTGCAAGGTTACTGTTCCCGACAATCAGCTTTCACTTGCCATTGGTAACAAGGGTCAAAACGCAAGACTTGCCGCAAAGCTTACAGGCTGGAAGATTGACATTAGACCTGAAAGCGGTTTCTACGGTGAGGACGAAGAATAATTTTAGAATAATTTTGATTTTTAAGTAAGTACCTATAATTACTTGTTAGAATAAGGATAAATTATTATTAATAAAATGAAGGGAGGAATACTGTGAAAACAAAAAAGGTTCCAATGAGAAAATGCTCCGGTTGTCTTAATATGTTCCCGAAAAAGGAGCTTGTCAGGGTGGTAAAGTCACCGGACAAAAAGGACGAAGACGGAAATGTTGCGGAAAAGGGAAGTGTATCCCTTGACCTTACATCAAAAAAGCCGGGCAGAGGGGCGTATGTTTGCAGGAGTAAGGAATGTCTTAAAAAAGCCAGAAAGGCAAAAAGGATAGAGCGTTCTCTTGAAACAGAGATTCCTTCTGAGGTGTATGACCAAATGGAAAGGGAGCTTGAGGATGAATGACAGACTTCTTTCCCTTTTGGGATTATGCAGACGAGCAGGAAAAATTGTAATTGGTGCAGACCCTGTAATAGATTCTGTGCTTAACGGAAAATCATATGTTGTGCTTATGGCTAAGGATTTTTCTCACAACAGCAAAAAAAGCGTTGAAAAAGCCTGCAATACAGGTAATGTCAAGGCTAAGGTGATTTCAAGAACAAAGGAAGAGCTTAGTCTGGCGATTGGAAAATTTTGTGCTGTTGTTGCCATAACGGACAGAGGTTTTTCTGATAAAATTCAGGAGCTTATCCTGAAAGAACAAGAACAGGAGGAATGACACTATGATGATTAAATATAAGGTTAACGAGGTTGCCAAGGATTTGGGCGTTAACGGAAAAAAGGTAGTAGAGGTGCTTGACAAGTATTGCGGTGTTCAGGCAAAGACAACTACGGCACTTGACGAAAATCAGCTTGATGTGGTATTTGACTTTTTTACACAGGAAGCAAAGCTTGATAACCTTGACAGCTACTTTGCCAAGAGAAACGAGGGCATAGAGGCAGCCGAGGCTAAAAAGGAAGAAGAAAAGAAAAAGAGAAAAGAAGAGCTTAAAAAGCAAAAGGCAGAGCAGGCTCAAAAGCAGGGCAAAGCTCCGTCCCCTGAAAAAAAGCAGGATGCCCCTCAAAAGAAGAAAGAGAGCCGTGTTATCGACACTTCTGCTGTTGTTGTCAATGTTGATAAATACAACGAAAAGTACGACAATATGGCTGACTCCGGTATGAACAGGAGCGACAGAAACAGAAGTCAGGTTAAAAAGCAAAAGATTAACCAGCGTTCACAGCAGAGGAAGAAACGCCAGGGCAAGAGGGAAACAGAGCAGGAAAGACTAAAGAGAATTGCAGCGGAAAGAAAGGCAAAGCCTATCACAGTGCAAATCCCTGATGAAATCGTAGTTCAGGAGCTTGCCTCCCGACTAAAGGCTACTGTTGCCGAGGTTGTTAAAAAGGCATTTATGATGGGTACAATGGTTACTGCAACAGATACTATTGACTTTGACACAGCATCCCTTATTGCAATGGAATTCCACGCAAAGGTTGAAAAAGAAGTAGTTGTTACCATTGAGGAGCAAATTATTGACGACACAGAGGACGACGACAACAACTTGGTTGGCAGAGCACCTGTTGTAGTTGTTATGGGTCACGTTGACCACGGTAAAACCTCTATCCTTGATGTTATCCGTCACGCAAATGTAACAGCATCTGAAGCCGGCGGTATTACACAGCACATAGGTGCTTACAGAGTACAGGTTAACGGAAAGGACATTACATTCCTTGACACACCGGGACACGAGGCGTTCACAACAATGCGTGCCCGTGGCGCACAGGCAACTGATATTGCTATCCTTGTTGTTGCGGCGGATGACGGCATTATGCCACAGACTATTGAGGCTATCAACCACGCAAAGGCTGCCGGAGTTTCCGTAGTAGTTGCAATTAATAAGATGGATAAGCCGGGCGCTAATCCTGAGGCTGTTAAGCAACAGCTTACAGAATACGAGCTTGTTCCTGAGGAATGGGGCGGAGATACACCTTGTATCCCTGTTTCAGCCAAGACTAAGGAGGGCATTACAGACCTTCTTGAAATGGTACTTTTGATTGCAGAGATGAAAGAGCTTAAGGCAAACCCTGACCGTCAGGCAAAGGGTTGTGTAATTGAGGCTCGTCTTGACAAGGGCAGAGGTCCAGTTGCAACTGTACTTGTTCAAAACGGTACTCTACGCAAGGGCGACATTGTTGTTGCCGGCACAGCTGTGGGCAGAGTTCGTGCAATGACAAACGACAAGGGTATGTCAGTTAAGGAGGCAGGTCCCTCTGTTCCTGTTGAAATCACAGGTCTTGCCGAAGTACCACAGGGCGGTGATATTTTCAACGCAGTTACAAACGAAAGACTTGCAAGAGAGCTTGTTGAACAGAGAAAGACAAAGCAGAAGGAAGAGCTGTTTAACTCCAGAACAAAGGTTACCCTTGACAACCTGTTTGACCAGATGAAGCAGGGCGAAATGCAGGAACTTCAGATTATTGTTAAGGCTGATGTACAAGGCTCTGTTGAGGCTGTCCGCCAGTCACTTGAAAAGCTGACTAACGACGAGGTAAGAGTTAATGTTATCCACGGTGGCGTTGGCGCAATTAACGAAAGTGACGTTATGCTTGCAAATGCAAGTAACGCTATCATTGTAGGCTTTAATGTTCGTCCCGATGCAACAGCCCTTGCAAATGCAGAAAGAGAGTCTGTTGACATTCGTCTTTACAGCATTATTTACAACTGTATTGAGGAAATTGAAGCCGCTATGAAGGGTATGCTTGCTCCTAAGACAAGAGAGGTTGTAATAGGTAATGCCGAAATCCGCAACATCATCCGCATCAAGAGCGTTGGTGTTGTTGCCGGTTCTTATGTAAAGGACGGTGTTATCAAGAGGAATGCACAGGTTCGTGTAATTCGTGACGGTGTTGTTATTGCCGACGACCACATTGCATCTCTCCAAAGATTTAAGGATGCAGTTAAGGAAGTACACGAAAACTACGAGTGCGGTATCTGCCTTGAAAGATTTAACGACCTTCGTGAGGGGGATATCTTTGAGGTGTATGAAATTCAGGAGTATAGAGAAGACTAATATTGTTTAAGTATTTATGAGTTAGGGCGATTTCATAAACCCTAACTTACAACTTGTTTAATTATAGAGGAAGTTATTATGTCAGGACACAGAATTGACAGAACAACAGAAGATATCAAGAGGGAGCTTACTGCCATTTTTAAAATGGTTAAAGACCCACGTGTTGCCGACTGCTTTATTTCCATTATTCGTGTTGAGGTTACTAACGACCTAAGCTACTGCACAGTTTATTTCAGTGTAATAGAGGGTATGGAAAGGGCAAAAGAGGCACTTAAGGGACTAAAGTCGGCATCAGGCTTTATTCGCCGTGAGCTTGGCCACAGACTGCACCTGCGTCACACACCGGAGCTTATTTTCAAGGCAACGGACAGCGTGGAGTACAGCGCCAACATAAGCCGTATTTTAAATGAACTTGATATTAAAAAGGATGATAGCGATGATGACGCTGAGTGATGTTGCAAAGATTTTAAAGTCACAGGACAATATTGAAATTCTCACCCATCACTATCCCGACGGAGATACCCTTGGCTCTGCCTATGGACTTTGCATAGCTTTGCAAAATATGGGCAAGAATGCAAGGGTTGTACTTAGCGGTTCCTGTGCAAAGAAGTTTTCTTACCTCCTTGACGAGGTTAAGGAAACAGTCTTTGAACCGAAGTTTATAATGTCGGTGGATGTAGCGGCAAAGTCCCTTTTGGGGGAGAATGAGGAGCTTTACAGCGAGAAAATAGATTTGTGCATTGACCACCACGGAAGTAACTCCTTGGGGGTTAATGACAGCTATATTGACGACACAGCCGCCGCAACAGCGGAGATTATCTTTGATTTGATAAATGTAATGGGCGAAAAGATAACACCCCAAATTGCAAACTGCCTTTACACAGGTGTAAGCACAGACACAGGGTGCTTTATGTACACCAACACCACATCAAAAACCCACAAAATTGCAGGTGAGCTTATTGACCTTGGGGCAGATTTTGGGGAAATAAACCGCAAAATGTTTGAAACTAAAACCAAGGAAAAAATCGCCCTGGAAAGAATGGTTTACGACACCCTGGACTTTTACTGTGACGGAAAACTTGCAATTATTTACACAACTATTGCAATGCAGGATAAGCTTAACCTTGGCGATGACGAGATGGAGGGTCTTGCCTCTATTCCACGTCAAATTGAGGGTGTAAAAATGGGAATCACCATAAGGGAAAAGAAAAACAGAGATTTTAAAATCTCTGTCAGGACAAATGGTGATACAGATGCCTGTGAATTTTGCAAAAGGTTTGGTGGCGGCGGTCACAAAGCGGCTTCGGGCTGTTCCATTCAGGGCGACCTTATAACTGTAAAGCAAACCCTTATTGCCGCCGCAAAAGAGATTTTGCTATGAACGGTGTTTTAGTAATTAACAAGCCTATGGAGTTTACCTCCTTTGATGTGGTTGCCATTATGCGACGGGTGACAGGGGAGAGGAAAATCGGGCATCTCGGTACCCTCGACCCAAATGCCACAGGGGTTTTGCCCCTTGTTTTGGGCAACGCAACAAAGGCGCAGGATTTGGTGGTAAACCACGACAAGGAGTATGTTGCAGAGTTTAGGCTTGGCGTAAAAACAGACACCTTGGATATTTGGGGCGAGGTTATAAAGGAAGAAAAAACCTCGTTTACGAAAGAGGATATTTTAAATATTCTCCCAAAGTTTACAGGTGAGATAGAGCAGATTCCTCCAATGTATTCCGCAGTTAAGGTGGATGGCAAAAGGCTTTACGACCTTGCCCGTGACGGCAAGGAAGTTGAGAGAAAAACCCGCCCTGTTACCGTTTATCACCTTAGCCTTACGGATTTTGATAAGGAAAGCCAAAGCGGTACTCTTAAGATAAAATGCAGTAAGGGAACATATGTGAGAACGCTAATTGACGACATAGGCAACGCTCTTGGCTCTTATGGTGTTATGACCTCACTTGTGAGGACAAATGCCTGCGGATACTCCATTGAGGAGGCAATTCCCCTTGAAAAGGCAAGGGAAATGACCGACTTCGGGGATTACATCAAGGACACAGAAAGTTTGTTTATGACCTACGGCTATGTTAAGGTGACTTCCCCTCAGGCAAAGCGTTTTCAAAACGGAGGGGCTCTTGACAAGAACAGAACATATCTTGCAAAGCTAAATCCACCGGATGGTTCTATCCTTAGAGTTAAGGACGACCAAAATAAATTTTTAGGCCTTGGTATTATTAAGGGTGAAGAGCTGAAAATCTATAAGCTGTTTGCCGTAAATCAGCCAAACTCATAAGGTAATTAGGCGTAAAAAGTGAAGTGAATATGAAAAAGAGAGAGGCTTTCTTATTGGAGAAAGCCTTGTTTGATATTTGCAATAAAAAGTAATCAAAAAATTTTCTGATATTCAACTACCATTCACATTTTTGTGTTATAATTATTCAAAATCCTATCAGAACTATTAAAAAGGAAGATGAAAAATGAAAAGAATAATCCCGATTGTTATAGCTTTAATGCTTTTAGCCTGCCTTGCGGGATGTGACAGTTCAGGCGGCAATAAAGAAACTACAAATAATGGAACTGTTGTGGTAACTCAACCCTCTTCAACATCGGTAATTGCCAGTACATCAACTGCATCAGATAATTCAGCCGCATATATTTATGACGGAACAGGGGAAAACCAGGGTGCAAGGATTGCAACCGTTAAGTGGAATGACAGGGAAAAAATTCAAATTATTAACGATATGATTCACAGCAACAATGTTATCAGCGACAAAAAGAAGGACAAAGAGGACACCTCCAAGGCTGACAAGGTCTACTGCTTTGAACTAATTAACAAGGATGTAGCCAATAACATCTTTTATGTTTACCTGATTGACGACAAGGTTTACCTTTACGGAGATGAATTTGCAAGTTCCATTAACACATTTATCAACGGTTACACAGACAAAACCACACCAAAGCAGGTTGAGAGTCTGCTAAAATAATATAAATTTCAGCAGTAAAAAAGCTCCCCATTTTGGGGAGCTTTCAGCTTGTCGAAAAAGTCCAGCAAAAGCTGGGCTTTTCGCCGTTTTTGTGGTATA
>JBJEOZ010000150.1:0-5869 GCA_051880975.1 Ruminococcus sp. | reverse complement strand
GTGGAATGAACGAATAATAAAAACAGCATTTGTAATCAGTTTATTACCCCAAGACGGTATTCTGTCTTGGGGTTTGCTGTTTTGTTGCTTAATATAATGCCTGTCAGCTATTTTTTGTATGGTGACAGCTGAGTTGTGGAAAATTCACAACGGGCGGAGTTAGCTTAGGGTAACTAAATAGTCAAGGTGACAAAAATGACTTGTAATCAAGAAAAATCCAAAAATAATCATTGACATTAGCCTTGGCTAACTGTATAATATGTAACGGTTAGTTAAGGCTAACTATTATTTTTAATTTATAGTTAGCCATAGCTAACCGTACTTTAAGCTTTGCTTAAACGACTGTATATTTTGTTATTAATAATTGAAAGGAGCTTGTTATGATGCCATTGATTTTTGCCAATACCGGGGAAGAAAATATCATAAAAAAGGTAGGAGGAACCCCGGAGGTAAGAAAGCACCTAAAGGACATTGGTTTTAACGTGGGCAGTAAGGTGACGGTTATCAACACTATGGGCGGTAATGTCATAGTGAATGTCCTTGGCACAAGGATAGCGGTAAGCAAAGAGATGGCTCAAAAAATTATGATATAGTACAGACAGAAAATTATTAGGGTAAGGTGAGTTTGTGATGAAAACACTAAGACAAGGAAAAATCGGAGAAACATTTAAGGTGAAAAAGCTACACGGTCAGGGTGCAGTTAAGCGCAGAATTATGGATATGGGTATTACCAAAGGTGTAGAAGTGTATATACGCAAGGTTGCGCCGCTTGGTGATCCGTTGGAAGTAACACTGAGAGGCTATGAGCTTTCTATAAGAAAAGCCGATGCAGAAATGATAGAGGTTGAATAGATTTGAAAAAATTTTATATTGGAGTTAGCTTTGGCTAACTTCGGCTTTAAGGAGAGGAAAACATATGAACATTACAATAGCCCTTGCAGGCAATCCCAACTGCGGAAAAACAACTTTGTTTAATGCCCTTACAGGCTCAAACCAGTATGTAGGTAACTGGCCGGGGGTGACGGTGGAAAAAAAGGAAGGTAAACTGAAAAATTACGACGATGTATCAGTTACCGACCTGCCGGGAATTTACTCCCTTTCCCCCTACACCTTAGAGGAGATTGTGGCAAGAAATTATCTTATTGAAAACCAACCGGATGTAATATTAAACATTGTTGACGGCACTAATCTTGAAAGAAATTTGTACCTTACCACACAGCTTATTGAGCTTGGTATCCCTGTGGTTGTCGCAATTAATATGATGGATGTTGTTAATAAAAGAGGGGATAAAATCAATACAGAAGTCCTTGAAAAGGAGCTTGGGTGCAAGGTAGTTGAAATTTCAGCCCTAAAGGGAAAAGGAATCAGTGAGGTTGTTGAAACCGCCGTATCTGTTGCAAAGAAAACACCTTGTGAGCCGTTACACACATTTTCGGGTTTGGTGGAGCATACCCTTGCCCACATAGAGGAGGCGGCTCTTCACCATATGCCTGAGGAAAAGCAGAGATGGTACGCCATAAAGCTTTTTGAGGGTGACGAAAAGGTTTTAAAGCAAATCAACCTGCCTGATGAGGTTCTCCGTCATATAAAACAGGATATTAAACTGGTTGAAAAAGAGCTGGAGGATGACCCCGAAAGCATAATCACAAACGAAAGGTATATTTACATCTCATCTGTTATGAGCAGATGCTATAAAAAGAAGAATAAAAACAAGCTAACCACAACGGATAAAATTGACAGAGTGGTGACAAACAGGTGGGCGGCATTGCCTATCTTTGCTGTGATTATGTTCCTTGTTTATTACATATCCATATCAACTGTTGGCTCCTGGGCAACGGATTGGGCAAATGACGGACTGTTTGGAGATGGCTGGCACCTCTTGGGAATAGGCTCTTCTCAGTATGAACAGGAGCTTACAGATTACGGAAAAGAAAGTGTTTGGGTGCCACAGGTGGTTAACACCGTTGAAAAGGCTGGCAAAGCAGGTATTGTAGGTGCTGACGACATAAAGACCGCTATTATTGATGAGGATTATTCCGCTTTTGAGGAGGCTTACGGCTCTTACGGAGAGTCTTTAGCTGAGGAGGGCTATGATATATCTGCTTTGGTTGACCCTGCTATGGAGGAATCTCCGTCACCGGAGGACTATGGAGTTTGGATTCCGGGAATACCTGTATTAATAGGTGACGGACTTGAATTTATCGGCTGTGCACCATGGCTTTCAGGACTGATTAACGACGGCATTGTTGGCGGTGTTGGTGCTGTGCTTGGCTTTGTGCCACAGATGATTATTTTGTTTATCTTCCTTGCTTTTCTTGAGTCCTGCGGATATATGGCACGAATTGCATTTGTAATGGACAGAATTTTCCGCAAATTCGGACTTTCGGGAAAATCCTTTATCCCTATGCTAATTGGTACAGGATGCGGTGTACCCGGAGTTATGGCGTCAAGAACTATTGAAAATGAAAGAGATAGAAGAATGACCATAATGACCACCACATTTATCCCCTGCGGGGCAAAAATGCCTATCATAGCGCTGATTGCCTCCGCTCTGTTCGGCGGTGCGTGGTGGGTTGCACCAAGCGCTTACTTTGTGGGTGTGGTTGCCATCATCGTGTCGGGTATTATCCTAAAGAAAACAAGGCTTTTTGCCGGAGATCCTGCCCCATTTGTTATGGAGTTACCCTCATATCATCTGCCAACAGCAGGAAATGTTCTCCGTTCAATGTGGGAGAGGGCATGGTCATTTATTAAAAAGGCGGGAACAATAATACTCCTTTCCTCTGTTGTCATTTGGGCAGGCTCTTGCTTTGGATTTGTTGAGGGGAACTTTGTCTTTGACAACGAAATGGACTTGGAAAACAGTATTTTAGGCATAATCGGAAACGCATTTTCCTTTATATTTACCCCATTGGGATTTGGCAATATCAAGGCTACCATTGCCACAATAATGGGCCTTGTTGCAAAAGAAGAGGTTGTGGGTGTGTTTGGAGTTTTGGACTTTGAAGGTATGACCCGCCTTGCCGCATACTCATTCCTCATCTTTAATTTACTCTGCGCACCTTGCTTTGCCGCTATCGGCGCTATCAAAAGAGAGATGAACAGTACAAAGTGGACATTGTTTGCTGTTGCCTACCAGTGTGTATTTGCATACATCATTTCCCTTTGTACATATCAGCTTGGTATGCTGTTTACAGGGGAAGGCAATGCTTTAGGAGCTGTTTTTGCATTCCTGTCTGTTGCACTGATTCTGTTTATGCTGTTTAGACCCAACAAAGAATATAATAGACTTACTGAAAAAGTTAGGGTATAATAGGCAAGAGGAGATGTTATTATGCTTTCTTGGTTAATTGAAAATATTGCCACAATAATTGTTGGACTTGTTGTACTTGCTGTACTTGTGGCACTTGTTATAAGAATGATTAGGAATAAAAAAAGAGGAAAAACCTCCTGCTCCTGCGGTTGCTCGGGGTGTCCTATGAGTGGTAGCTGTCATAAAAAAGAAAAGTAGATTATAGCAAAAATACCGCCCCCTCGGTGTGAGGGGGCGTTGGTTTTACTCCATAGGGTGACAGGCTTCAGCTAAATTGCAACGAACTTAAAGCCGTTTTTCTTAGCGTACTTGTGGGCGGTTGAGCCTGTTTTACCTTTGATTGTAAAGCCTTCAATTTTTTCTGAACCGCCATAGCCGTTGTCTATATAACCAAAGGCTTTATCACTTATTTTAGTAACAGTTTTTGGGATTGTTACGGTTTTTAGTTTTGGACAATTCCAAAATTCTTCTTTGGTTATTGTCTTAACATTGGATGGAATTGTTATATTCTTAAGTTTACGACAGTTAGCAAATACAGCCTCACCCATTACTTTAGGAATAGTCAAGGAAGATACACCTATGTTAACAAAGGCACCTTTCTTAATTTTAAGCTTACTATTTGGAGCAATACTTATCTTGTTAAGTTTACAACACCCTGCAAAAGCAAATTCATCAATGGTTAAGACATTTTTGGGGATAATAATTGATTTTAAGTTATCGCATCCGGAAAACGCATGTTCCCCAACAGTTTTTATTCTGCCGGAAAAATCAACCTTTTCAAGGTTATTAATAAACGAAAAAGCCCACTTTCCGATAGATTTTAATGTCTTAGAAAATTCTATTCTTTTCAGATATTTATTCTCTTGAAAAGCTGATGTTGCAGTTGTCTTTACTCCGTTAGGAATAGTATAGCTTGAACCGGACTTGTATTTTGGATAAAGCATAATCTTATCCATTGATTTTGTAAACAGAACTCCGGATTTGCTTGTAAAATACTTATTCTCCTTTGGCACAGTAATTTTATATCGAATTGTCGCCTCACGTAATGGAGCGTTGCTTATATATCTGACGCTTTTCCCAAAATTGAAGTTATTTATTGTACATTCGTAAAAAGCATCTCGACCAATTGTAACTATGGTATCGGAAACTGTCACGCTATCGAATTTGTTTAGTAATGCTTTTCTTTTGGTAAAAGCATAGTTGCTGATTTTTGTAACATTATATCCGTCAATTTTCTCCGGCAATTTCAGGTTTTTGTCCCTGCCATAATACTGTGCAATAGAAATTGTACCGTCATCAAGGAGCTTGTATGTGTAGTCCCCACTACGGATTTCCTTTGCCGATGCCGTAGGTACAATAATAATTGCAGACAGCACCATAATTATTGTTAATGTGATTGATATTAGTTTTTTCATAATATATCCTCCTTTCAGTCGAGAATAAATCTTATCGTCACAGAGTAATTGACTTCACTTCTGACCATTGTCCGTACAAGAACTTATTACCGCTAAACCCAATGGAATAATTGTGTTCATCGATAGCTCCATATATTCTATAAGTGGGCATATAGGCGTAATTCCTTATACGGATATAGTACCTTTTGCCCTTTTCCATATTATTTATTGTGCAAAGGTTAGTCCTTTCACCTTTTATGGTAGTTTTGACGCTAAAATCAGCAACCTCGCTATACTGAATTTCGGCATATGTGAAAGGAACACCGGAATTCATTTTAACCTGAGTATCACTAACCTTAACCAACTCGCTTATATGTTGCTTTGGTGGTTTAATGTAAAAGGAAAAAGCTATTGTGCCGCTGTAATTTCCTTTGCCCTTAACAAAAACAAAACCTGTTCCCACCAGATAATTATGTGAATATGTCAATGTATAATCCTTGTTTTTCTTAAGGATTGTGCCTTTGTTCTTCATAGTAACAGCAGGGGTTTTCTTTTTTCCGTCATAACTGCAATTTACATACAATTCGCCATCTCTTTTTAATTGTTTACCGGCAGAATTATAAGCCTTTAAGCCGTAACCGCTTAATTTATTATTATCATCTAAACCAAAGCACAGAATATCTATATCGCCATATATCTTTTTATCGCCCACTAATTTATATACCAAGTTGTTTTTGACGGCATATTTATGGGCGTAAGAGTTTTTGTCACATATCACCGTTGCCAAAAAGCCTAATTTTTTGTAATCGCTGTGTATGGTTTTTGAAAAATTATTGTTTATTGATTTTACTGTTTTAGGTATTCTGATTTTTCTGAAATGGTCATTGACACTCCATCTTGTGCTTATCCCTGTAACCTTGTGTCCGTCAAGCTTAGTAGGAATTTTCCAGTAATCGGAACTGTCACTTTTCCCAAAGCAAAAATCTATAACAGTTGCATTGCCGTTTTTGTCAATGGTATATACACAGTTTCCGCTTGTATATTCCTTAGCCTTTGCACTTGCAGTTGGAATAACTGTAAATGCAGACAACGCCATAATTATTGTTAATGTGATTGATATTAGTCTTTCCATAGTAAGACCTCCTTGCTTTATAACATTTCT
>JBJEOZ010000149.1:0-5873 GCA_051880975.1 Ruminococcus sp. | reverse complement strand
GTTTTCTCATCATTAGCGGTGATTTCCTCAACATTAAAAAGACCAAACAAAACCCCTGCAAAGATTGAATTTATAATATCAAGTCTTGTTGCAAGGATTAAAAATATTTATTGGCTGATGATAGAAAGGCTCACTGTTATTGGTTATGAGTTGTATAAAATTCTTGTTATCCAAAAAGGCTTTATAGTGGCTGTTGTTTTTTTGTTTATCCTTTTTAACTCTGTTAATACCGATAAAATATATTACAGTGCCACTGACAGTGTAGTAAATAGCTTTTATGAGAAGTACAGCGGTAATGATA
Organism: Ruminococcus sp.; assembly: GCA_051880975.1. GTDB lineage: Bacteria > Bacillota > Clostridia > Oscillospirales > Acutalibacteraceae > Ruminococcoides. Next base: position 5,572 of record JBJEOZ010000149.1, on the reverse strand, counting down.
TTAATAATGCCGAAGTCTATGTAAAAAAACTGGCAACAGAAATAGAGGCGGTTGATAAAGAATATGCAAAGGCTGTAAGTGACTATAGAAATGACAAAATCACAGGTGAAGAATACCAAAGCAAGGAAATGAAATCCTTAGCTTATGACAGCAAAAGAGAAGCTCTTGAAATTTTAGAGGAAAGGTTATCCTACGCAAAGGAAAATGATGTATGGATTGTGAATCCACAGGGATATAGCGAACTATTGGGGAAAGAGGGCTACGCTCAACAAACGAAAAATGCAATCATATCAATTTTCGTGTTAATCATTTTGTTAAGCGGTGTATTTGCCTATGAGAAAAAATCCAATGTTTATTATACTATGAAAGCTACATATAGAGGGCGGAATTATATATTCAGAAAAAAGACAGCAGTGGCATCAATTATTGCAGTGTTTATCTGGCTTGTTACAGGTGCAACTGATTTTTACGGAGTGTTGGTCAACTATAATCTCGAAAATCTTACCGCACCCGTTAAAAGTCTGATGTTTTTCAAGGAATTACCATTTCAGATTTCTATAATGACCTATTTAATTTCGGTGTATTTAATAAAGCTTGTTATGATTTTATGTGTAGCGTATATTATTTGTTTTATTTCAACGGTTACAAGATATGAAGTTTGTATTGCAGTATCAACACTTGTGTTGGTTGTACCGTCACTTTTGTATATTTTGGGTATTGATATATTCAAATATTTGTCCTTGTCAATCCTTGTTTCTGTTTCAAAATTGTTAGGGGAAAACACAAGCTTTGTCTTTGTTATTCCCATAGCCTTAGTGATGCTTTTGGGTATAACAGGATTAGTGCTTTCAAATAAAAGGTGGTGTGAAAATGGAGCTTGAAATTAAAAATCTCAGCAAGTGTTACGGCAAATATCAGGCACTAAGTAATATTAATATAAAGCTCAATGAAGGGGTTTATGGTCTTTTAGGTGCAAACGGCGCAGGAAAAACTACACTTATGAACCTTATTACAGACAATGTAAGAAGAACCTCCGGTGAAATCCTTTTTGACGGAACAGATATATTAAAGTTAGGGAAAACCTTTAGGAAAGAACTGGGATATATGCCACAGCAACAGGGCTTTTACGATAAATTTTCAGCCAAAGCATTCCTGCTTTATATGGCAAATCTGAAAGGCTTATCAAGAAAACAGGCAAAAGTAGAAACTGACCGTTTGCTAAAGGTGGTTAATCTTGATAATGTTGCCCACAAAAAAATAGGTGAGTTTTCCGGCGGAATGAAACAGAGGGTTTTACTGGCTCAGGCTTTGCTTGGTAACCCAAAGGTGTTACTCCTTGACGAGCCCACAGCAGGACTTGACCCTAAGGAAAGAATACGAATAAGGAATTTTATAAGCGAAATAGCCGAGGATAAGATAGTCCTGCTTTCCACCCATGTTGTGTCTGACATTGAGTTCATAGCAAAGGAAATCATCTTGCTGAAAGATGGGAAACTCATATCCCATAACACCTGTAACAGCCTTACAAAGGAAATAGAAAACAAGGTTTTTGAAGTGGAAATAGAAAAGGAAAAATTAAAATATTTTCAGGATAATTACCGTGTATCAAACCTATTCCACAGAGGTGACAAAATAACAGTGAGAATAGTAACAGATACCCCGCCAAAAAATTACGAGCCAAAACCCGTACCCCCAACCCTTGAGGACTTGTATTTGTATGTGTTTGAGAATTGAAAATTCTTTGTGATGTGATTTATCCAAAATATTGTAATATCCAAAAAACAGGCAAAGATGAAGCGAATTCATCTTTGCCTGTAATGTTTTACAGTATTATTAGGGAAACACTGAATAAATTATTTACATCAAAGGTGCAAAAACTTTTAGGAGAACTCCTATCACCTTACGGCTAAATTTCACCTTTCTTTGTGACCGTGGGGTTATCTCAACGCACTTTGAAAGAGTTTCCCTATAATCCTGTTCAATATCCGTTATACAGGCGGTTTTATGCAAATAGGTGGCACATTCAAAGTGATGATAGAGGCTCCTGTAATCCATATTTATTGTGCCTACCACTGCTTCTCTGTCATCGCTGACAAACACCTTGGCGTGAACAAATCCCGGGGTGTATTCGTAGATTTTCACACCCGACTCCAGCAATGAGGCATAGTGGGTCCATGCCAAACCATGGGCGGCTGCACTGTCAGTCACACCCGGCAGAATTAAAGACACTTCCACTCCACGCTCTGAAGCGAATTTCAGCGCTGTTTCCATTTCGTTGTCCATTATCAGATAGGGCGTCATAATATGTACATACCTCTGCGCCCTGTTCAGAATATCCATATAGATACGCTCACCCACCTTGTCCTGATCCAAAGGACAGTCACCATAGGGAATGACATATCCTGAAGTATTGTTTGGTGCAAAAGTGGGATAAGCCAAATATTTTTGGAACTCAGGATGTTTTTCATCAATGTTCCAGGTCTGCAATGACATCAGGGTAAAGCTCTTTACAGCATCTCCCTTAAGCATAACGGCTACATCCTTCCAATGGCCGTATTTGCTGTTATGATTTATGTATTCATCTGCCAAATTCACACCTCCTGTAAAGGCGGTGTGTCCGTCAATCACCATAATTTTACGGTGATCCCTATAATTATAATGGGTAGAGAGAAAGGGAGTCACAGGGGAAAACATTTTGCACTTTATACCCAGTTCCTTCAACCGCTTTGGATAATCGTGTGGCAGTGTTGAAAACTCACAGGTGCCGTCGTACATTACACGAACCTCAACTCCCTGCTTGGCTTTCCCAGCCAAAATCTCCAATATTTTGCCCCACATCAGCCCTTCATCTACAATGAAGTATTCCAAAAATATAAAATGCTGTGCCTGTTCCAGTTGCTTAAGCATCTCTTCCCACATCTTTTCCCCCAATGGGAAATATGTCACATCGGTGTTTTCATAGGCAGGATAGCACCCGGTACGACCTAAATATCGGGTAAGTGCCGAAACCTCAGGAGCCTCCCCATCCAGCTTTTTCATCACTTCATCGGATTGAGGAATACTCTCTCTTGTCCGGTCAACAAGCCAATTCATACGCTTTTTCAAAGTGCGGTGACCAAGATCACTTTGGGTGTACCAATACAGCAACGCACCAAATATGGGCAACAGCATAATTACCATCATCCAAGTAAGCTTTGCCGATGCATCCATACGACTGTTAATGAGATACAGCACCATAACCGCCACAAATAGTATTGTCCCCCCATAGATATGAGGGAGAAATTCTACAAACCAACGGAATATACCGAACATAATAAATATCTGAAATGCCAACAGGAGCAAAATCAGTCCCAATCGGCTGAAAATCAGTTGAAACAGTCCTTTCTGCCCTTTTTTCAGAAGTGTCAACCCCTGGTTAGATTCTTCATTCATATCACACACCACCATAAAAACAAATCATTGTTTGCCAATACTAATCATTCAGCCTTCCACCTTTTTAATGTAGGGAAAAGCTTTTCACAATGCTCTTTCATTTCTTCATTTGTCATTCCTGCCTGTGAACCGTATTGTGAACACATTTCTATGTATTCTTCCATTGTCACCTTGTCAATAAATTCACCCTTTTCGTAACAGTATTTACAGTAGTCGTTATTTATTTTTCCATCCTTTTCTGTACCTAACTGCTCATTAGAAGTAATAGGCATACCGCAACTTTGACATATTTTATCCATTTTGCACCTCACATAATTCTTGAATCCATATTAAAAATAAGCTTGTATGTATTTTCTGACTTTTTCCATGTTGAAGTAATATGAAATGTACCCGCCAAGTCGGAATTTCTTTCATCTGCTACTGACATTGAAAGGACATAATGAACCTGCACAAGGCTGTCACTTTCTGCAACAATTTCAAAATCAGTAATAGTATATTCCTTGCAGTCAAACTGTGAAATTATATCGGCATAATCCTTACCGCTACATCTAAAACCACCGCAAACCATTGCTGCATTTTCATCAACAATACGCAAAAATTCGTCACTATTCCTCGACTTTGCAGTTTCCCACATCTTCACTTCATAATCATAAACGGTCATAATTACCTCCCATGCTTATACAGTTAATTTCCTAAAAATATAATATCATTTTAGTAAATATGTTGTCAATGAAACTGTAAGAATAAAGGATAAACTTATAAATAGAAGAAATGCTAACTATATATTTTTTGTATTTTGAAGTATTTTATATTTTCCTGATGATCTCGATGTAGTTTTGGTACATTAATAAAAGGCTAAAATTCACCTGAATTTTAGCCCTTTAAATATGGTAACTTGTTTATAGAATAGCGTCGTCAACAGTATGGAAAAAAACATAAAACAATTTATTTTGCTTTATTGTTATTTGACTTTGCAGTTTTTATTGATGATATTAAAATCTTTTTTAGCTCTATGCAATCATTTATTATAGAATTATCATCGTAATAACCGCTCTCTATCAAAAGTTCCAACCAATATTCGCTTTCTGAACACTCTTTTAACGCAATTTGTAATTTTGCAATAAAATCCGCTTTGCTGTGTCCATAAAAAGCCTCACGAATATTCGCACCTATACTTGTACCGGAGCGAATAAGTTGATTTGTAATCACACTTTCTCTCTTTTTACTTTTAACATCGTTACACACTTTAATAATTTTAAGTGCAAATTTTTTTGATTTTACTAATAATGGACTTTCCATACATTTCAACCTTTGAGCTACTTCTTCACTTTTCCCTATTACATTTTACTTACCAAAAAATCCAAAGAAAGGCTTAGTGAATAGTGAAAAGTGATTAGTGGAAAGTAAAAATCCTCCAAACCGTTGTTTGAAGGATTTTTTGGTCGAGGTGACTTGTTGCCTGTTTATTCTTTCTGCCTACCACGCTTACAAATTACACATCTTGCCATAGTAACTCATCAAATCCTCTCCCTAAAAACAGTCCACCGGACTGTATTCTTTACGGTCGCCTTCGACTCCTGTCACCTCGTTGCTTGTTTAAAAAATTAAAACAGGTAATGCCGATGCATTACCTGTTTTAATGGTCGAGGTGACTTGTTGCCTGTTTATTCTTTCTGCCTAACACGCTTACAAATTACACATCTTGCCATAGTAACTCATCAAATCCTCTCCCTAAAAACAGTCCACCGGACTGTATTCTTTACGGTCGCCTTCGACTCCTGTCACCTCGTTGCTTGTTTAAAAAATTAAAACAGGTAATGCCGATGCATTACCTGTTTTAATGGTCGAGGTGACAGGAGTCGAACCTGCGGCCTCTGCGTCCCGAACGCAGCGCTCTACCAAACTGAGCCACACCTCGTTGCTTATTTAAAATCAAAACAGGTAATACCATGGCATTACCTGTTTTAATGGTCGAGGTGACAGGACTCGAACCTGCGGCATCTTGGTCCCAAACCAAGCACTCTACCAAACTGAGTTACGCCTCGGTACGTCTTTTCAGTCAGCTTTATAATTATATCATCTAATGGCATTTTTGTCAAGAGGTTTTCTCAACTTTGTCGATTTTCACAAACAGAAAGAG
>JBJEOZ010000148.1:0-5877 GCA_051880975.1 Ruminococcus sp. | reverse complement strand
CGATCTCTTTGATAAGCTTCCGGCTGAATTTCAAAATGAAGAAGTTAAGAAGTATTATGATATTCTTTCCCGTAAAAAGAGAAGTATTCTGTTAAAGAGAATTACAGATATTATTTTGGCTTTAATTCTCATTATATTGCTTTGCATTCCAATGCTTGTTATTGCCCTGATAATCAAAGTCAGTGCAACAAAAGGCCCTGTTTTCTACAAGCAGGAGCGTGTAACAAGATACGGTAAACGCTTTAGAATACTAAAATTCCGTACAATGATTGTAGGCTCTGACCAGTGCGGTGAGCTTCTCACCAAAGAGGGTGACGAGCGTGTCACACTTATCGGCAGAGCACTAAGAAAATACCGTCTTGACGAACTTCCTCAAATTTTTCATGTGCTTACAGGTAAAATGTCTATTGTAGGAACTCGTCCCGAGGTTGTAAAATATGTTGATTGCTATTCTCCGGTTTATTATAGCACACTACTTTTGCCTGCGGGAATTACCAGCTTTGCATCAATCAAGTATAAGGACGAGGATAAGCTGTTAAAGGACGGAGATGATGTTGACGCTGTGTATATCAACAGAATTCTCCCTGATAAAATGAGATACAATCTAAAATATTTACAGCGTTTTGGCTTTAGAAGAGATCTTAGCATAATGATGAAAACCGTTAAAGAAGTATTCAAAAGATAGGAGGCGGCGGTCATTAGTTTAATCAATAACTCAAGCTACTTCAGAATTAGCTTTGTGCTGTGCCTTTTCTTTACAAATATCGCTTTTTTGCAAATTCCAGCCTATGTTGCACTTGTTGTTTTAGGCGTGTGGGGAGTTTACCTTACACTAAGAAACATTATAAAGTACAAAGCTTACAAAAAGATGGAGTTTGGCTTTTGGGCAATGGCTTTTTTGGCTATGAATGTAATTACCGCACTTATACATATAACGGATAATTTCCTAATAAATATGCTGTTTATTGTGTTTATGTGCATTTGCTTTTTTATGTTTTACGGTGTCCATACCGAGCCGGATAACAACATTAAACACGAGCTGTACACAGTAGCAAGAATTTTTCTTTATATGGTTACATTAATTCAAATCGCAGGTATCATCTGCCTTTTGTGTAATGTATCATATCATAACGAATGGATAGACCTTATTATTTACGAAAACAGATACACAGGACTTTTTATTAACCCAAACCTTTCGGGATTTTCCTCTGTTGTAGTAGTGTTTTGTATCCACATCTTAACTATTCATAAGTTCAGCAGTAAAAATTCCGATTTGCCCAAAACATCTCGCATTTGGCTTGCAACAGGTCTTTTCATCAGTATTTTTACCCTGTTTTTAAGCGACAGCAACGCAAGCCTTGTTCTGTTCTTAGGATATATTATTGTTTTTGTAATTACAAAATTCATCACATCAAGGGGAGATTACGGAAGAAAACAGCTTGTTCTAAGGTTCATTTCAACCCTTCTTGCAGGTGTTGTAATAATTTTCTGTACATTCTTCCTTAGAAGTGTTTGTCAGCTTGGTGTAGCCGCAGTGATAAACAGTGCAAACGAGGTTATTGTCAATGACAGCGATACCATCACTGAAATTGAAGACGAAGAAATAACCTTTGAGCACGAGAACGAAAATGTTGACTCCGGCAGGTTTACACTTTGGAGTCAGGCTATGACAATATTCTCCCACTATCCTTTGGAGGGTATCGGCAAGGGAAATATTCTTAAGTACAGCTACGATTTCTTTGAAGACGGACTTCATTTTTCAAACCTGTACAGCGGTGACTTTGCAAGTCTGTTTGCAACATTCACCACAGATATACACAATGCCTACATAACAATACTTGTATGCTCAGGTGTATTTGGATTTTTACTGTTTATGGCGTTTGCCTTTAGAAACGGTTTTTCAATAACAAGGTATCTTTTCATCAAGGGTAAAAGTCTTGAACACACAGTATTCCCCTGTATGTTCAGCTTTATTGTATCCTACCTTATGTTTGCTTGTTTTGAAAAGGCAATACTATATGATATTTCATTTATGGTGATTTTCTTTTGGTTCATTTTGGGTCAAATTACCTGCTATAATTTTAGGGAAAGAACCCTTGACCAAAGGGATAACCTAAGTTTTAAACAGAGTATTAAACCGACTTTGTTGTAAAGAATAAACTAAGGTGATTGTATGAAACTTTTTCTAAAAAGAGATATTTCTTCTGACGGTGCTCTCTTTATAGTTTTTGATGAGCTGGGCAAAGAAAAGTTCTATGTGGGCAGGGATAACCGCCATTCCCACTTTACTCTGTCAATCACCGATACAAGCTTTAACAGGCTGTGCAGTATCAGTACTGTACCACTGCCTATGCTAAAAGCTTTTACTATCAAGGATAAGAAAATTACAATTAGGCTTATTTTTAACAAAAATACCTCTCGGCAAATGTGCTATTATTACGGGATAAGCTGGCGTATTCGTGGGGACATTGTCAACAAAACATTTGAAATTGTTGACAACGACAATACAGTACTCCTTACCCACAGCGGTAAATGGTCAAGAGGTAATGATTGTTACGAGATAAACATTACAGAAGGCTCCAGAGAACTTCTGCTGGTTGCCTCTGCAATATGCGTTGATTTACTCCAGTCAGCGGATGAAAAACAACTACAAACTGTGTGAGGTGCATTATGAATAAACTACTAAAACTTTTATCAGAAAATTCAAACTATACAAATTCCGAGCTTGCGCTCATTTTAAATGAGCCTGAGGATTACATAAGAGCCCAAATCAAGGAATACGAGGACAAGGGCATCATCAAAGGCTACAAGGCAATAGTAAATTGGGAAAAGCTTGAGTCACCACAGGTTTCGGCAATAATCGAGGTTAAGGTGACCCCTGAAAGGGAGTCCGGCTTTGACAGAATTGCCGAGGAAATTATGTCCTTTGACGAGGTTAAAACAGTCAACCTTATTGCAGGCTCATATGACCTTTCCCTTGTTGTAACAGGTAGCACAATGAATGATGTTGCGTCCTTTGTCAGCCGTAGGCTTTCCCCGATAGCCAACGTTGTTTCCTGTCAAACAAACTTTATCCTTAAAAACTACAAGGATGGCGGAGTGAATATGGTGGAAACAATAGAGCAGGAAGATAAAAGGAGTTATGTTATCTAATGGATTATCAGAAGGTTATTAACAGCAAAATACAGTCGGTAAAGCCTTCCGGAATCAGAAAGTTCTTTGATATTGCTTCCGAAATGGATAATGTAATATCCCTTTCTGTTGGTGAGCCGGATTTCAAGACGCCGTGGCATGTTCGTGAAGAGGGCATAAATTCCCTGCAACTTGGCAAAACATGGTACACTCCCAACAGGGGTTTTACTGCATTAAGGGAAGAAATTTCCAATTACTACAACAGAAGATTTAATTTAAAATATGACCCTGCAACACAGGTGCTTGTAACCGTTGGCGGTAGTGAGGCAATAGATGTTGCAATAAGGTGTCTTGCAGGTCCGGGAGATGAGGTAATTATCCCTCAGCCCTCATTTGTATGCTACGAGCCACTAACTCAAATGGCAGGTGCAACTCCTGTTTTAATGGACACCAAGGTTGAAAACGAGTTCAGAGTTGTTCCAGAGGACTTGGAAAAGGCAATTACAGACAAAACTAAACTCTTAATTCTTCCATATCCAAACAACCCAACCGGCGGTATTATGGAAAAGGAAGATTTGGAGAAAATTGCACAGGTTATCAAAAAGCACGATATTATGGTGCTTTCCGACGAAATATATGCCGAGCTTACATATAACGAACAGCGTCATATATCAATCGCAAATATTGACGGAATGTATGAAAGAACTATTGTAGTAAACGGCTTTAGTAAGTCCTATGCTATGACAGGCTGGCGACTTGGCTATGCCTTAGGGCCGACGGAAATTTTGTCACAGATGACAAAGCTCCACCAGTTCTGTATTATGAGTGCTCCAACAACCGCCCAGTATGCCGCCATTGAGGCTCTTAAAAAGGGCGATAACGACATAGAGAGTATGAGAAACGAATACGAAATGCGTAAGAATTTCATAGTAGGTTCCTTTGAAAAGCTTGGACTTACCTGCTTTGAGCCAAAGGGCGCATTTTATTGCTTCCCTTGTATCAAAAGCACAGGACTTTCCTCCGAGGAGTTCTGCACAAGATTAATCAAAGAAAAGCACGTAGCAGTTGTACCCGGCAATGCCTTTGGCGAAAGCGGAGAGGGCTTTATAAGGGTTTCCTACTGCAATTCCCTTGCAAATATTTCCAAGGCAATGAAAAGGATTGAAAGCTTCCTTCAGGAGTTAAAAGATGAAAATAAAAGTTAATGCCCCTGCAAAGGTTAACCTTGCAGTGGATGTAATGGGCAGAAGACCTGACGGTTACCACACAGTCAGCCTTGTTCTTCAGGCGATTTCTTTATACGACACAGTAACCATAACCCAAAACGACAGTGAAGAAATAACAATTTCCTGTAACGACAAAAATGTTCCCTGTGACGAAAGGAATATAGCATACAAATCAGCGGAAAGATTTTTTCATACAACAGGTATTAAAAACACAGGGGTAAGTATTCATATCGAAAAGGTAATTCCATCACAGGCAGGCCTCGGTGGCGGCAGCTCCGACGGTGCTGCTGTGGTTATGGGACTTAATGTGATGTTCAACACCCACCTTAAGGACAAGGAGATGGAAGAAATCTGCTCCTATATCGGCGCAGATGTACCTTTCTTTATCTCCGGCGGAACACAGCTTGCCACAGGCATAGGCACAGATATGGAAAAACTCCGTCCAATGCCCGACTGCTATATTGTTGTGTGCAAACCGGACATCAATGTTTCTACAAAAGAGGCATACGACGCCATTGACGCACAGTCCGTAAAGCAGTTCAAGTATTCCGACGAGGTTGTCAAGGGTATATTTATGCGTAGCTTATACTCTGTTGTCACATCAATGTACAACGATTTTGATGTTTTTCTTGACATTAAAGAGGTCAATGACATCAAAAAGTTTATGTATGACCACAAGGCAAAGGGTGCTTGTATGAGTGGCTCAGGCTCGGCGGTTTTTGGTGTGTTCAAAACAGAAAAACAAGCTGAAAACTGTGCAAATGAACTTAGAGAAAACTACGAAAAAACCTTTGTTTGCAAACCTATCAAAATCGGATGTTCCGTTATATAATTGAATAAAAACAAAAAACCTGTCCATATTCTTAAGGAAATACTGAATGAATCACAACAAAATTTGTTTACTCAGTGTTTCCTTAACGAAGGGCAGGTTTTTATATATGAAAATGTTATTAAAGTCACTTTCTCTCGGTCTTGTTTTTGCGGTAATTTTTACACTTGTACCCTTTAAGGCAGAGTGCGAAAATATTTCAAATGAGCTTTTCCGTCTTCATATCCTTGCAAATTCCGACAGTGAAGAGGATCAAGAATTAAAATTAAAGGTGCGAAACAAAGTCTTAGAATACACAAAAACTCTCTACAAAAATTCAAACTCAAAGGGTGACACAATAAGCATCACAGCGGATAACCTCAACAATATTTTAACAGTCGCACAAAACGAAGTATATAACAGAGGCTACAATTATCCGGTAACAGGTGAAATAACAAAAATGTATTTCAACACAAGAACATACGGCAACGGAACAATACCAAGCGGTATGTATGACGCCTTGCGTATAAAAATAGGCAAGGCAGAGGGTCACAACTGGTGGTGCGTAATGTATCCATCATTTTGCATAGGTGAAAGCATTTCTCTAAAGGACACAAATTTAAGTGAAAGCGAAAAAGACCTTATCAAGGACGACAGTAGTTTTAAAGTAAAGTTCAAGGTTGTAGAATGGTTTGAAAAAATAAAATCATT
>JBJEOZ010000147.1:0-5962 GCA_051880975.1 Ruminococcus sp. | reverse complement strand
GTCACAATAAATACGGCAAGAATTATCCTGTAGTATCCTATAATGCAATTAACAAGTTCCTAAAGAAAAAATATGGCATTGAAAAAAACAATATAATGGCTACAAGTGCTGTTTTTGTTGGCGACAAAATTTGCATTACGGTAAAGGGAAATATTGGCGGAGTAATGACAATGAATATGAACGGCACTAACATTAAATGTATTCATTATTTTGATGAAAGTCTAAATGAGGACGGCGGTTATTACAGCTTAGGCACTCTTGCATCTTGGGGAAAAGAGGTGTACTATACAGTAAGCGGTTGGTATGAAGGATTGTATGTATCATACTTGATAAAAACAGTTTAGGATAAATGTAATTTTATTTTGTAAATAAATATAATAGTTAAAATATTAATTTAAAGGGGCTGTCGTTAAATCTTCCCATTTGCGACAGTTCTGTTTGCCTGTTTTTTACTTTATGCAGTCAATTTTATCCCCTATTTTTCCGAAAAAACTGTTATTTTGTATTGACAAATCTGTACTCTTTATGTATAATGTTAGTCGGTGTTTACTGGGGAAGGTGTATTTATGATTCTTAACTTAAAGAGTGTTTTCCTTGAGGAAAACAGCAAAAAGGATTTTGAATGCTCACTTTCTATGTCTGACATTGATATTGGTGGAGTTTTTCCATTCGTTTCTCCCGTTATGGTAAAGGGTGAGGCTGTAAACAAAGCCGGTCTTGTTGACATTTATTTTGATGTAACCTTCACCTACAATCGACCTTGTGACAGATGTTATAAGGAAGTCAGTAGGGTTTTAAATTACCAGTTCAGTCATCGCCTTGTTGTTTCACTTGAGGGTGATGATAATGATGATTACATCGAAACTCCGGACTTTACACTTGATGTTGACGAGCTGATTCAGTCGGATATTATCCTCAATTTGCCGGTAAAGTACCTGTGCAATGAGGATTGCAGGGGGATTTGCCCAAGGTGTGGCAAGGACCTTAATGAGGGCGACTGCAACTGCTCAGATAAAGAAATTGACCCTCGTCTTGAGGCATTAAAGGAATTATTAAAATAGCATATATTACAGGAGGAGATTATAATGGCAGTACCAAAGAGAAAACATTCACACGCAAGAAAAATGAAGAGAAGATCCAATGTTTGGAAGTTAGACGCTCCTGCACTTGCAGTTTGCCCAACATGTGGCGAGTACAAGGCTCCACACAGAGTTTGCAAGAACTGTGGTCAGTACAACGGCAGACAGGTTATTGCAGTTGAGGCTGAATAATCCGAATAAATAAAAAACAGACGGATTAATTTCCGTCTTTTTTTATGCCGATATTTTTTAAATAATATATATTAATACTTTCATTTTGTGACAAAATAAAGTATAATGAAGTTAGAGTTTTGAGTTTTTAGTTTTTAGTGAAGAGTGAAGAGCGATTAGTGATTAGTGATTAGTAAAATGAGTGGTAAAAGGTTAGAAAAAATTGTAATGAAACGGGAGGAAAAATGTCAACACCGATAGTAGCCATTGTAGGCAGGCCTAATGTGGGCAAATCAACATTATTTAACAAATTAATAGGTGAACGCTTGTCCATTGTTGACGACACACCGGGCGTTACAAGGGATAGAATTTACGGTGAATGTGAATGGAACAACCGTAAAATCAGGATAATCGACACAGGGGGTATTGAGCCTTACTCCGACGATATTATCCTAAAGCAGATGAGAAGACAGGCAGAGCTTGCCATAGACACAGCAGATGTAACTATTCTTGTTACAAATGTCCGTGACGGAGTTGTTGCAACTGACGAGGAGGTTGCTCAAATGCTCCAAAAAAGCGGAAAGCCTGTTGTTTTGTGCGTCAACAAGTGTGACAAAATCGGCGAGCCTCCTGCTGAATTTTACGAGTTTTACAACCTTGGTCTTGGTGAGCCTGTACAGGTTTCATCAATCCACGGAACAGGCACAGGTGATTTGCTGGAGGAGGTTTGCAAGTATTTACCTCCCCAAAGTGACGAGGATGAAAACGAGGATATAATTTCCGTTGCGGTTATCGGAAAGCCAAATGTGGGCAAGTCCTCACTTATCAACTATATCACCGGTGAAAACAGATGTATTGTTTCCGACATTGCCGGCACAACAAGGGATTCCATTGACACTGTTGTTGAAAACAGTTACGGAAGATTTAATTTTATTGACACCGCCGGAATGAGGAAGAAGGCTCGTGTCTATGACGATATTGAAAGGTACAGCATCATAAGAGCACAAATGGCCATTGACAGATGTGATGTGTGCGTAATTATGATTGACGCTGAGGTTGGCTACACCGAGCAGGACAGCAAGGTTGCCGGTATGGCTATTGAGGCGGGCAAGGGTTGTATTATTGCGGTTAACAAGTGGGATGCCATTGACAAGGACACCCACACAATGAACAACTTTAAAAAGACCCTTGATACAGAATTTGCTTTTATGAGCTACACACCTTATATTTTTATCTCTGCAAAAACAGGTCAAAGGGTAGACAACCTGTTTCAGCTTATAACATCAGTTGCGGCTAACAATGCAATGCGTATTCGCACAGGTATGCTTAACGATTTGTTGAACACAGCCACAACAAGGGTACAGCCTCCAACCGACAAGGGCAAAAGGCTGAAGATTTATTACTGTACCCAAGCCTCTGTAAAACCTCCCACCTTCGTGTTCTTCTGCAACAACAAGGAGCTGTTCCACTTCTCCTATCAAAGGTATTTGGAGAACAGAATAAGAGAAACCTTCGGGCTGGAGGGTACACCAATCCGTATTATCATTAGAGAAAGAGGGGAAAAGAAATGATATATCTGGTAGTGGGTATTCCCTGCATTATTTCTGCTGTTCTTGCCTATCTGTTCGGCTCAATTAACACCGCCATTATCGTTACAAAGATTGTGACAAAGGGCGGAAACATCAAAGATATGGGCAGTAAAAATGCAGGCTTTACAAATGTTTTAAGATGTGTGGGCAAGGTGCCTGCCATAATCACCATTGTTTGTGACTTTTTAAAGGCTGTGGTGGCTGTTTATGTATCGGTGCTAATTTTTAATTTCGGTACACGAGTTGCCTCCCTTGCGCTACTTGGAAGCAGTATGGATATTTGGCTTAACACCAACTACACAACACTTGTGGCAGATGCTTCGGAAATTTGTAAGTATATTGCCGGTTTCTTCTGTGTTATCGGTCATATGTTCCCGATATACTTTAGATTTAAGGGTGGCAAGGGCGTTGTTGCCGCCATTGGTATGATACTTGTTTTGGACTGGAGAGTATTCTTAATTGTCCTTGGAGTTTTCCTTGTTATATTCTTGTTCTCAAGAATTATTTCTATCGGCTCGCTGATTGGTGCACTGATTTACGGTCCGGCAACATTTGTGATTACATATTTCTGTGTTTACAAGCCATCCCTTGCCACAACATCACCTCATTCCTTTGGGTATGTCCTTGTAGTTTCGGGAATTGCACTGCTTACAGGGCTTGTGATTATCATTAAACACCACGGAAATATTGGCAGACTCCTGCGTGGAGAAGAAAAGAAAATTACCGCAAAAAAATAAACTAACATAAAAGGAGTATTACTATGGACGACTGTATTTTTTGCAAAATTGCATCGGGAGAAATACCATCAACAAAGGTTTATGAGGACGACAAAATCCTGTGCTTTAAGGACTTAAACCCTATGGCACCTGTTCACGTTTTGTTTATCCCAAAGGAGCATATTTGCTGTGCCGACAAAGTTGACGAAAGCAATTCATCCCTTGTTGCACATATCTTTGAAACTATTCCAAAGGTTGCAAAGGATTTGGGACTTGAAAACGGATATAGGGTAGTTACAAACTGCAAGGAAGAGGCAGGTCAAACTGTGTTCCACCTCCATTTTCATCTGTTGGGCGGTAAAAAGCTTAGCACAGAGATGGCGTGAAAAATTCCTTCAAGAATAAAGAGGTTGATATGGAAAGTTATAAAATGACAATAGCAGGCTGTGAGAGAAGCCTGCCACTTTGTAAAATTAACGACAAGCTGACAATCGCAGCATTTGTTATGTTTGGTGATGTGGAAATAACCGTAAAGGCAACCGAAGAGCTACTTAAAAAGGTGCCTGAGTTTGACGTGATTTTGACTGCCGAGGCAAAGGGTATTCCTTTGGGTTACGAAATGGCAAGACAAAGCGGAAAGCCATATGTGGTTGCCCGTAAGTCTGTTAAGGCTTATATGAACAACATTGTTTCTGTTTCGGTAAAGTCCATTACAACAGCAGACACACAAACACTTTATCTTGACGGTGACAAGGCGGAGCTTTTAAAGGGTAAAAGAGTATTGATTGTTGATGATGTAATCAGTACAGGAGAAAGTCTTTCTGCACTTGTAGAACTGTGTAAGGAGATTGACGCAAATGTAGTTTCCTGTGCAACAGTACTTGCAGAGGGCGAAGCCGCAGACAGGGACGACATTGTTTTTCTTGAAAAACTTCCTCTGTTCTTTACATAATCAAAATATTATTTAGTTACACGGAGTATATCTTATGAAGCGAATGGGAGCGTTATTGGGCATTACAGCACTTGTAACGCTGTCCTTCGCTTATTTTTTCGGTGAAGTATTTACACTGATTTTTGCCGGTGTTTCCACTCTGCTTTTGATATGCTCATATATCTTTAAAAGCTTTAGACATAACAAAAGAGTTAAGGTGATTTTATCAACCGCCATAATTTTTGCATTGATTTTTACTTCTTATACAGAATTTTATTATAAACCTATCGTTTATAATTATTCCGGTAAAGAATTAAATCTTAGTGCAAAGGTTATGGATGCCCCCTATGAAAGTTATAGTAATTTCTACTACTACCTGAAAACCACAGAAATTGATAATGAAGAAAAGGGAATTAAAATTTTGATGAAATCCGATACCGAATTAAAGGCAGACCTTGATGACATTATTTACTTTTCCTGCAAGCTTTCGGTAACTACAAATAATACCTACAAAGCAAAAGGATATTTCCTTTCTTGCGCTATTGACGAAAATAACAGCGTTGTGGTAGAAAAAGCAGAAAGTCACTCCTTTCGGTACTATACCTATTGCCTAAGGACTCTCCTTGAAAGCAAGGTTAATGATTATATGAATGAGGACAATGCAGGAATTTGTAATGCGATAGCCTTTGGCGACAAAAATTCCGTCAGCCCTGATGTTAAAGAGGCATTTAACAGGGCAGGACTAAGTCATATTCTTGTTGTGTCGGGACTTCATATGAGTATTCTCTCAATGATAATCCTCTTTATTTTCAGCAAAATATTTAGAAAACGCTATGTGTATTGCCCATTAACAATATTGTTTGTTCTGTCCTATATGGTGATGACAGGACTTTCTTTTTCCATAATACGAAGCGGAATAATGATGATTATCATTGTTGTGGGTATAATGATTAGGGAGGAGTCTGACCCGCTAAACTCCTTAGGAATTACAGGGTTAATCATTGTTCTCTTCAATCCTTATTCCGTAGGAGATACCGGACTACTACTATCCTTTAGTGCAACATTGGGGATAATACTCATTACAAAACATTTAAGTCGGTATGTTATATCAAAACTAAAATTCTCAAACGGAATTATAATCTTCATTATTAATATAATTACAGTTTCAATTTCCGCATTAATTTTCACAATTCCTCTGCTAATAATATTCTTTCACAATATTTCCCTTGTGCAAGTCTTGTCAAACCTTTTAGTTAGTCCTGTTTTTGAGCTTTTACTGTTGATGATTATTTTGGGAAGTATATTTGCCCTTAGCGGAATTTCTTGGCTTTATGCTCCATTTATGTTTGTAGCCAACGGACTTTCCGGCTACATTAATTTTGTAGCCCATATTTTGGGCAAACTTCCATTTAGCTATGTTAATGCAGACAAGGTGTTTGTATATGTTTGGATGGGATTGTGCCTTGTTATGACAGA
>JBJEOZ010000146.1:0-6017 GCA_051880975.1 Ruminococcus sp. | reverse complement strand
AAAAACTGTTTTACCGATTGTTTTAGCGGTAAAATCACGGAGGTAAAATATGAGCAAAAAATTATTGTCTGTTTTTATGGCTCTCATTATGCTTTTTTCAGTAATTACCACCCTGCCGGTAGGCGCAGAAGAGGTTGAAAGTGAAGAAACCTCTGCATTGTCCACACAGGGCGTTGTAGGTGACGCTGACAAAAGCGGTGAGGTCAATGTTAAGGACGCAACACTTATCCAAAAGATGATAAACGACCCAAAGGTGAGCGTTGATACAGATTTGTCCGATGTAAATGAGGACAGCGTTGTTAACGTAAAGGACGCAACCGCTATTCAAAAGTATATCAACAAAACTGTGCGAAATTTCCCTAAAACTGTTGATAACGACTGGAGGACATCCTCAATAGGCTACGAGATTTTTGTCCGTTCTTTCTACGACAGCGACGGTGACGGTTGCGGTGACTTTAACGGAATTACAGAAAAGATTGATTACCTAAAGTCCCTTAATGTGGGCGTTGTATGGCTTATGCCAATTAACAAAAGCGACTCATACCACGGCTATGATGTAATTGACTACAAGGCTGTTAACGAGGACTTCGGTACTATGGAGGACTTTAACAATATGCTTAATGCCTTCCACGAAAACGGCATTAAGGTTATTCTTGACCTTGTTGTTAACCACACCTCAAATCAGCACCAGTGGTTTAAGGATGCAAGATACAATAGAAATGATTACCGTGACTTCTATGTTTGGAGCAGTAGTGCCCCATCAGTAACCGAAAAAAGCTACTGGACATATGATGCCGTTGCAATGATGAGATATTACTCCTGCTTTAACGGCAATATGCCTGACCTAAACTACAACAACCCAAAGGTTTGGGATGCTATTGATGATGTAGCAGACTTTTGGCTTGACAAGGGTGTTGACGGATTCAGACTTGACGCCGCAATGCACATTGACGACTGTATCACATCAGGCGGTGACCACGACGACAGCAAGGAAAATTCTGTAACACATAAGTGGTGGCAGCATTTTGAAAACCATGTAAAGGAGAAAAATCCTGACGCTTTCTGCGTTGGAGAGGTATGGCCTGAGGTTTCTATGCAGACAAATCAGGCAAAGTTCTTTGCTGACCTTGATTCAGACTTTGACTTCTTCTATATGGCTGAAATGAAGTCAATGGCAAAGGGTACAAAGAAGGTGCTGGGCAGATTTATCCCGGGATATATGAGCCAAATTTACGACTTTGCAGATAAGACTCCCGATGTTTCAAAGGTTACAATAAATTCAACAATGCTGGACAACCACGATGTAAACCGTATGGCTTATGCTTTCTATACCGATACAAAGACAGAAGAAACAGCAACAGAAAGACTAAAGCTTGTTGCGAATATTCAAATGACCTCAGCCGGTATGCCTTGGATTTACTACGGTGATGAAATCGGTCAAAGCGGTGGCGGTACATCAGGAGCTGCCGACCCTAACCGCCGTGAGCCTATGGACTGGTACACCGCAAGAACAGGAACAGGTGCAACAAAGATGAACAGCATCCGTTCTTGGGGTTCTTCCGAAAAGTTTACAAAAGCCGGTGACGGTATTTCTGTTGAGGAGCAGGATGGAGTAGATGGAAGTCTGCTTGAGCATTACAGAAAGCTGACTGAAATCCGCAACAAGTATAAGATTTTCTACACAGGGGAATACAAAACCTCTATCTTTGTTGGTGACTTGGTAGCCTATACTGTAACAGATGAATGCCGAGATTACTCTATGTTTGTTCTCCACAACAACAAGACAACCGACCTTACACTAACAGCACAGTGCGACTTTACCGACGAGCTGACAGGCAAAACCTACAAGAAGGGCGACACCTACACACTAAAAGCCCTGACATCCCTAATTGCAAGGTACACCGACACAGTACCTGTCGCAGAATAATTTTCAAAAAGCACACAAACAAAAGGAGCAATCCACAGCGGATTGCTCCTTTTTTTAATATTCGACAAAATATTATCCCTCTAAATATTCCGTAACAGTTTTGTCAAGGGAGTCAACATTCTTTGCAGGAGCGCAAAGTGGAACAGTTTTGCCCTTTCTTACAAAGAGAGGTACTTCGTCAAGGGCAACATCAACATAGTGAATACCCTGTGACAATTTTTCCTTATGTGTAACCTTGTTTCCCGAAAGCTTGTAGAATGTCATTTCTTCTGGGAGATAAACTGTTCTGCCCGACTTGTTCTGCTCATAAATAGGGGCAATCATAATTTCTTCACCAAGTAAAAGCTGGTCGTCACATTCCTTTGAAAGCTTGTCCTTGTACTCAAATCCCAACGGCTTGAACATCAATTCGTTGTTGTCACAGCACTTTTTTGCAAGGTCGTAAAGATATGGAATAAGTCTGTAACGCACCTGAATAACCCTTTTAAATTCATCACTGTCAGAAAATGCAAATGCCTCCTGATCCCTTGTTCCGATAGCGGAGTGATTTCTGAAAAGCGGTGTGAACACAGAAAGCTGCATCCACCTGATTACAAGCTCTCTGCTTGCGTTTCCGTTAAAACCACCGCAGTCTGCCCCGGTGTAAATAAATCCGCACATATTAAGGGACGGTAACATTCTAAGGTTTAGCAGAATGTGGCTCCACCAGGAAGTGTTGTCACCTGTCCAAATTCCTCCGTAACGGTGCGAGCCGATGTAGGACGCTCTTGAGAACAGCAGAGAATCCTTCGGCAGACTTTCACTTACGCCCCTCATCATCATATATCCGTAAAGGTTGTGGACATCATAGTGGCTCACCTTGCCGTCAAGGTGGTGCATATTTTTGTAGTCCTCGTTGTTGTTGGAAAGATTGGAGAACTGATCCCTGTAACTAAAGAAATCCCAGCAGTTCAAATCCTCACCGTTGTACTTCTTAACATAGTCAACAGCCTCTTTAAACCTTTCCATAGAGAAAAATAGGGCAGGCTCATTCATATCAATCCAAAAACCCTCAATGCCCTTTTCGGTGAGGGTGAGGAACTTGTCACCAAACCATTTTCTTGATTCAGGCTTTAGGTAATCAGGGAAACAGCAAATTCCCGGCCACACAGCCGCCTTAAAGTCGTCACCGTTTCTGTCCTTGCAGAAGTGGTTATTTTTTACACCCTCGTCATAAACATCATAACCCTCTTCACACTTTACACCTGCGTCAATAATTGGGATAAGTCTGATTCCCTTTTCCTTAAGAGTAGCAACATACTCCTTAAAGTCGGGGAAAGCCTCATCATTGATGGTAAAGTCCTTAAAGTTGTCCATATAGTCAATGTCAAGGTAAACTGTATCAAGTGGAATGTCAGCATCCTCATAACCCTTAACAATTCTGTCAATCTGCTCCTTGTTAGGGTAACTCCATCTGCTCTGCTGATAGCCGAATGCCCACATAGGCGGTAGGTAGCTTTTGCCGATTAAATCCCTAAATTCCTTAACAATTTCCATTTCGCTTTCGCCGGAAATTTCGTAAATATCAGCGTCAGTACCTGTAATTACAATGGAAATTTCATCCTCCTTGGAAAACCCCATATCCCAATGAATTTCTCCCGGAAAGTCAATGAAAATTCCGAAATTTTCCTTACCGCTAAGGACAAAGAAATTGTGTGCACCATACAGTGCCTCTTTATCCTCTGTATGGCAAGGGTCATCGGAGCAAAAACTGCGGTACTTTCTGCCACGCTTGTTTATTCCTCCCATCTGTTCACCCAAACCGTAAATTATGTCGTCAGGGCAGAGGGGAAAGGTAAGTTCAATAGTATTTTCTTTTACAGAAATATATTCTCTGATAGAATTTTCAGCCTTAACCTCTTTTACAGTAGCGTCTGTAACAAAAGGTGTGCCTATTGTGTATTTTTTAATGCTCAAATTAATTCCTCCTAAAGTGGTTATAGGAACAGATTATTTTATAAAATTCATTTTGTCAAGGGCTTTGGCTATAATTTCTCCGTGGTCAAAGGCAATTCCATTATTTTCCACAGTTTTAAACATTGAGTAGTCGCCGGTTACTCCCTTTTTAATATTCTTTTCAAGAATAATATTAAATTCATCCTCGTCACTTTTCAGCCATAACTCAACTGTATCTTCACTGCTGTTTATGGTAATGTCAAACCAGTGTACATCCCTTGCATCATCTCCCGCCTTTGGGGAGATTTTATCCCTGTCAACAAGGGCGAAAAATGCGTCAGTCATTGTCCAGCTCCTTGGGTCACGGCTTGGCTCGGAAAATACTCCCAGCTCTTCAAGGGGGATGTCCCTTAGGTTAGTTTCTTCAAAAAGCTCCCTCTCGGCACTTTCATAAACAGTTTCTTTGCTTTCAGTAAATCCACCCGGCAATGCCCAGTAGTCAAGGTAGGGGTGACCGCCTCTTTTAATAAGAAGTACACTAATTTTATTTTCTTTTACAGAAAATAAAGCAATATCAACGGTGACTGAGGGTCTTGGATAATCCTTTGGGGAATAGGCGGATAAAAATTCCTCTAAGGTTCTGCCTTTGTCGTCCTTTAATCTTCTCATAGTATTCCTCCATAATCAAAAGGCTGCTACATCAGTAACAGCCTCTTTTTTCTTTATTATATGTAAGAAATTAGAAATCAACCTCTGTGTCGTAGTAACAGCACTTGAGAAGTTTTTCCATTTCCTCCTGGCTTGGCTGACGTGGGTTAGAACCTGTGCAAGCGTCGCCGATAGCATTCTTTGCAATTTCAGGTAGTCTTTCAAGGAATACATCCTCAGGAACAAAGCCCTGCTCTGTTGGGTAGGAGTCAGCACCGTAGTTCTTGATACAATGAGGAATGTTAAGGTCGTCATTCATACCTCTCAGGTAATCAATGAGGAGCTGAACCTTCTCTTCAACAGAATCTCCGCCTAACTTCATAAAGTCAGCAATGTCAGCATATCTCTTTGCAGCTGTTTCATTCTTTGCGTTAAATGCAATAACCTTTGGCAGGTACATTGCGTTAGCAGCACCGTGAATGATGTGAGCGCCAAAGTCAGCAAATGCAGCACCTGTCTTGTGAGCCATTGAGTGAACAATACCAAGCAAAGCATTTGAGAATGCCATACCTGCAAGGCACTGTGCGTTGTGCATACTTGCTCTCTTGTCCATATCGCCGTTGTAGGACTTAACAAGGTCACTCTGAATCATCTTAATTGCGTGAAGTGCAAGTGGGTCTGTGTAGTCACAGTTAGCTGTGGAAACATAAGCCTCAACAGCGTGTGTCATTGCGTCCATACCTGTGTGAGCAACAAGCTTTTTAGGCATTGTTTCTGCAAGGTCAGGGTCAACGATAGCCACATCAGGAGTGATTTCAAAGTCAGCGATTGGGTACTTGATGCCCTTTGAATAGTCTGTGATGATAGAGAAAGCAGTAACCTCAGTAGCTGTACCTGATGTTGAAGAAATAGCACAGAACTTTGCCTTTTGTCTTAGGTGAGGAATGCCGAATACCTTGCACATTTCTTCAAATGTGATGTCAGGATATTCATACTTAATCCACATAGCCTTTGCAGCGTCGATAGGTGAACCGCCGCCCATAGCAATAATCCAGTCAGGCTCAAAGTCAAGCATAGCCTGAGCGCCCTTCATAACTGTTTCAACAGATGGGTCAGGCTCAATGCCTTCAAACAGCTTAACCTCCATACCTGCTTCCTCAAGGTAAGAAACAGCTTTGTCCAAAAAGCCAAATCTCTTCATACTACCACCGCCAACGCAGATGATAGCCTTTTTACCTTCAAAATCCTTTAGTGCCTCAAGAGAACCCTTGCCATGGTACAGGTCTCTTGGGAGTGTAAATCTTGCCATTGTAATTACCTCCAAACAATTTAAAATATAATGACATAAATTTCTTCATTATGTACAAACACAATTTTAATAATTGTAATAATTCACAATTATCTATGTATATTATAAACCGATTTATATAAAATGTAAAGGGGTGTAAGGGTAAAATTATGGTTAAATATTTTGTTTATTTTGCTTTTTAGAAAATTCTTAATAAGA
>JBJEOZ010000145.1:0-6070 GCA_051880975.1 Ruminococcus sp. | reverse complement strand
TACCGACAACCGCCATACACTTATAAGAATGGACACTAAAGATAATAAAACTGTGATTGACCGAAACAAAACTAAATATAAGGAATGTACGGTATATGGTGCAAACAACGGCGGAAGTGTTGTGTATTCTAAAAGGGATAAGTCCGGCAGTAAGGTTTTTTACAGAAAAACAATAGGTCAAAAGAAAGCTAAGCTCTGCACCCAAAAGGATATTAAAAATAAGGTCGTTTCAGTTTTGAAGAAACGATATAAAAATAAAGTAAACGACATTGAGGGTGCGTGGGTAAGGCAAGCCGTAATGAGTTCAAACAAAGTATATTTCGTAGTATCATATTCATCCACGATGGACTTTGGCGGAGATATGTTGTTCTCAGTAGATAAAAACGGCGGAAAGCTGAAAAATTGTATAAAGGAGCATAAAATCAAAATCGAAAACTTAGAATATGCCAACAACTACATTTCTTACAAGGCTTGTTACTTGAAGTGGAATAACAAGTACGACTATATTTATACAACAACAAAGTGTTCATAACAAAATAAATAAAGGAAAGAAAGACTTGGGGAAACCCAGTCTTTTTTTCAGCATCCACCAGACGGGTATTCCCTTAGCAAGGGAATACCTCATCCGATGGAGCCTTTGTTAAACCAATAATTCCATATAACCTATTAGTGTCGATATAATTTATAAAGAAATTTAAAAAAATAAAAAAATTTTCATAAATCTGTCCCATTTTTTCGTTTTCTCTTGTTGTATATAATGTGAAAACAATTTATAATATAATTAACGAGATATTGTTTTCTGAATTTTTTTAATTAGAAAGGGAAAAATTATGAAAAAACTAATATCAATTCTACTCACCATTGTTACACTGCTTTCGGCTTTAGCGGTAATGCCGTCAGCAGGTGCTGTCACAAAGACTACTGCAAAAACAACATACATACCCGAAAAATTTGCTTATTCAAACAAATACGGTACTACTTATCTTATTGGAAAAAGCTTAGTAGCAGAGTCCGCAAAGGGAAAAAAGGTAACTCTGTTAAAGTCAAAAAAATCAGATGAAACACCTAACATAAAGTTTTATATGCGAGGTAAAAAGGTAGTTTATTATTACATAGACACAGAGGAGCTATATTCAGTTGGGATTGACGGAAAAAACAAGAAGAAACTTGGAACAAAAATAAACGAATTTCTCGGCGGTTACGGTGAGGATGTAATTGCTTATATTTATGGTAAAGGAATATACAAAATTAGTCCTGACGGCAAAAGAACTAAACTATTTGGTTCAAAAAAATATTTTGACGATGGCTATATTTTTGGCGGAAAGGTTTATGTAAATTATTGGTCAAGAAATTGGAATGATTCTATGCCACGAAAATTCACTGTGTATGACCTTAAAACAAAGAAAACAAGTTCTGTCAAAATGTATGACTTCGTTGTAGGACGAAATCATATCTACTATAAGAACACCAAGAATTTTCTTGTTCAGATGGATAAAAACGGAGTAAAACAAGCTGTTGGAAGTAATATTGAGTATATTTATAATGTAAATAACGGTGCAACTGTTGTGTACTCAAAACTTTTGAATGCAGGGAAAAATGACTCTGATAAAATGTTTTACAGAAAGACAAAAGGTTTAAAAACTGTTGAACTTTGCAAACGTTCCGATATCCAAGAGAAAGTTAAATCAATAGTAAAAAACAGCAAAAAATATGATATGGACACAATATCCGAGTATTGTATAAGACACGATACTATAGGCAAAAATAATGTTTATTTTGCGGTAAGCGTTGGAAATGAAGAGGAAACCTTTGAAACAATGATTATTCCCGTAAACTTAACCACCGGCAAAATCGGAAATGCTGTGACAACAATAAAGGGATATATTTATAATTTGGCATATGATAATGGCTATGTTTATTATGAATTAGGAGCAGATATGTTGGATGATGATGGTGATTATTCATGGGGTTATGATTGTAGAAGAATAAAAGCGTCATAAATAATAATCAAAGAAAGACTTGGGAAACCCAGGTTTTTCTTTTGTATTGGTATTTATTGACTAACGGTGAAATATTAAGTATAATATAAGTTGAATTTTAAATGAAATACTTTTTATTTTGTTTTGGGAGAAGAGAGAAATGGTTTTACAGGAGAATTTCAGAAGGGTTGAGCCTTATGTTCCCGGTGAACAGCCAAAGGACAACAATGTTATCAAGCTGAATACTAACGAAAATCCTTATCCGCCTTCCCCTCTTGTGGAAGAGGTTTTGCAGGGTGTATCGGGCAACGATTTTCGCAAGTATCCCGACCCTGATGTTTCGGACTTGGTTTCTGCCCTTGCAGATTATCACGGAGTGGATAAGGAAAATGTCTTTGTAGGGGTTGGCTCTGATGATGTTCTTGCAATGTGCTTTCTCACCTTTTTTAACAGCGGTAAGGAAATCCTTTTCCCTGATGTCAGCTATGCCTTTTACAAGGTGTGGGCAAGTCTGTTTAACATTAAGTACAGGGAAATTCCTCTTAATGAAAACTTTGAAATTGAGCCAAAGGACTACTTTGGGGAGAATGGGGGAATAGTTTTCCCTAACCCAAACGCACCCACAGGTCTTGCACTTCCCCTTGAAGAAGTGGAAAGTATTATAAAGGCAAACCCTAACACAGTTGTAATTGTGGACGAGGCTTACATAGATTTTGGCGGAGAAAGTGCATTGTCACTTATTGATAAATACGACAACCTCCTTGTGACCAGGACATTTTCAAAGTCCCGTTCAATGGCGGGTATGAGGATAGGCTACTGCATTGGCTGTAAGGAGCTGATTTCTGTGCTGAATTCAGTTAAATTCAGCTTTAACTCCTACACAATGAGCAGTCTTGCAATCAAAACAGGGGTTGCGTCTGTTAAGGATGATGACTACTTTAAAAGGATGGTTGCAAAGATTGTTGACACAAGGGAAAAGTCAAAAAAGGTTCTTACATCCCTTGGCTTTACTTTCCTTGACAGCAGTTCAAACTTTATCTTTGCAAAGCACAGTGAAATTGGGGGAGAGGAGCTTTTTAATGCTCTGAAAGAAAATAAAATCTTTGTGCGACATTTTAACTACCCAAGAATTAATGACTACCTGAGAATTACAGTTGGAACAGAAAAAGAAATGGAAAAGCTGTTTGCTTTTCTAAAGGATTATATAGATAAGAGGCAAAAATGAGAATTGTAAAATTAACTAAAGATTCAACAAAAAATATCCTTGAGGGTATGCTGAAAAGAAGCCCTAACAACTACGGAAGCTACGAAAGTGTAGTTGCCGAAATCCTCTCTAATGTTAAGGAAAACGGCGACAAGGCACTTTTTGACTACACAAAAAGGTTTGACAAATTCGACCTGAATGAGAGTAACATAAGGGTAACTGAAGAGGAAATCAAAGAGGCTTACACCTTGGTAAGTGAGGATTTGCTTACAGTTATCAAAAAGTCGCTGGTGAACATTGAAAACTACCACCAAAGACAAAAGCAGAACAGCTGGTTTAACTCCACACCTGACGGTACAATTTTAGGTCAAAAGGTTACTCCACTTGAAAGGGTGGGCGTTTATGTTCCCGGCGGAAAGGCTGTTTATCCCTCATCTGTACTGATGAACATTATGCCGGCAAAGGTTGCAGGAGTTCCTGAAATCATTATGACAACACCTTGTAACAGTGAGGGCAAGGTGAACCCTGCTGTACTTGTTGCCGCCAATGAAGCCGGTGTAAACGAGGTTTACAAGGTTGGGGGTGCTCAGGCTATCGGTGCCCTTGCCTACGGTACAACAAGCATTAAAAAGGTTGACAAAATTGTTGGCCCCGGAAACATCTATGTTGCCCTTGCCAAAAAGCAGGTTTACGGCTTTGTAAATATCGACAGCATTGCAGGCCCGTCTGAAATCCTTGTAATTGCTGACGAAACAGCAAACCCAAAGTATGTAGCCGCCGATTTATTAAGTCAGGCTGAACACGACGAGCTTGCCTCGGCAATCCTCATTACAACAAGCGAGGACTTTGCAAACAAGGTGTCAAAGCAGGTTGACGAATTTGTTGCGGTGCTTTCAAGAAAAGAGATTATCACAAAATCCCTTGACAACTTTGGCTACATCTTAGTTGCCGAAAATATGGACGACGCCATTGAAACAGCAAACGAAATCGCTTCCGAGCATCTTGAAATCCAGACAGCAGACCCATTCCTTGTTATGACAAAGATTAAGAATGCCGGCGCAATTTTCCTTGGAAGTTACAGCTGTGAGTCCCTTGGTGACTACTTTGCAGGACCTAACCACGTACTTCCTACAAATGGAACGGCAAAGTTTTTCTCACCTCTTTCTGTGGATGATTTTGTGAAGAAATCAAGCATAATCTACTATTCACAGGAGGCTCTAAAGGGTGTGTACAAGGATGTGGCAAAGTTTGCGTCCTGCGAAAGCTTAACCGCCCACGAAAACGCCGCACTTGTGAGATTTGAGGAAGAATAATTCTTTATTAGAATAAAGGTGATAATATGAACAGAATTGCAGAGGTAACAAGGGTTACAAAGGAAACCGATATTTACCTAAAGATAAACCTTGACGGAAAGGGCAAAAGCAACATAAGCACGGGCATAGGCTTTTTTGACCATATGCTGGAGGGCTTTGCAAAGCACGGACTTTTTGACCTTGAGATAAAGGTTAAGGGTGACCTTAATGTTGACTGCCACCACACCATTGAGGACACAGGAATTGTCCTTGGCGAGGCTATAAAAAAGGCAGTTGGGGATAAAAAAGGAATAAAGAGGTACGGTAACTTTCTCTTACCAATGGACGAAACACTGGTGATGTGTGCAGTGGATTTGTCAGGCAGACCATACTATGTTTCCGACTTTTCCTTTGCAAACGAAAAATGCGGAGAGATGGACACCTGTATGGTAGATGAATTTTTCTATGCAGTTTCTTACAGCACTATGATGAATCTCCACTTTGTAAAAATGCGTGGAAGTAACGACCACCACATTATTGAGGGAGCGTTTAAGGCATTTGCAAAAAGCCTTGATACGGCAGTAAGCCTTGACGAAAGAATTGACGGTGTACTGTCAACCAAGGGGAGTATTTAGTTTTAGGGAAATGCATAATGCATAATTCATAATTCGGAATTCGGAATTCGGAATTTGAAAATAATGACATATAACCTGTCATTCTGAGTCACCACTCTGTCATTCCGAGTCACCACTCTGTCATTCCGAGCTTGTCGAGGAATCCCCTTCCTCCACCACTAATTTTGTTAGAGAAATCATACTTTCCTATAACCTATTAGTGTCGATTTAGGCACAACTGCTTTCCTTTCAGATTCCTCGGTCACTTCGTTTCCTCGGAATGACAGGACGAGTAGTGCAGACTACTGGGTATAAATGTTCTTAAGTTGACACCATTGTCGGTGTGATTATGGTTGTTCTATTGTAAATATCATACAAATATACCTTTTTAATTTTGTTTACAATTAATATAAGTTTTTTCTGAAATATTATTTATTTTTTTCTTTCTTTGTGATATAATGGATTATAATTTGATATTATCTAATTTGGGGGTAATAGAAATGAAGAATATATTGAGAAAGTTTTTCGTGGTTCTCTCTGTTGTTGCACTTTTGATTTGTTCAACAGTAGCAGTTTCTGCAAAGTCCTACAAAAGCCCGGCAGCCACAACTCAAAAGCCAACAACCACTACTCAAAAACCAACAGCAACTACATCTCCTGAGGGTGTAGATGATGCTCGTGGATACAGGGATTTTGGTCCTGATGTTGAATACCGTGACGGTATCTATGGTATGGGTTATTACGGTAAGGACGGTACATTCTACGGTGCCAACGGCGAATACTGGCCATATGGTTACAACCCAAACTCTCCGCTCACAGGGGATATGACTGTCTATGTAATCCTTGCACTTGCAGGCTTTGGCGGAATTACTGCCCTTGCATTCAGAAAAATTCGTGCAAAGAAATAATTTGTTTTCCACGGGTGTGTCCTGCGCTTTTGGCTACACCCTAAAAAGTCCTCTACGAAAGTAGGGGATTTTT
>JBJEOZ010000144.1:0-6080 GCA_051880975.1 Ruminococcus sp. | reverse complement strand
TATATCTTTAAAGAAATAGTTAAATCTTTCAAAGTCATTGGGATGATTTTCTTTAATATGCTCTACTTGCTTTTCAGTTATAATAACTTCGTCAGTAATAATATCTTCTGTTATACATTTATACTTTTCAATATCAATTTTCCCCACTATGTACACATCAGTTCACGCCGTTTCCTTATTTATACTACCCTTGAATTAATTATACCACTCTCAGCGGAATTTTCAACAGATTTATCAGTGATTTTCTTATCAAAATCATTATCTGCATAAGAGTGTTGTACAAAAGAAAAACACCGGAGCTAATGCTCCGGTTATACTTTTTAATATCAAATATCTATTAGACTGCTCTTGTAACCTTACCTGAACGTAAGCAACGGGTGCAAGCGTAAACACGCTTAGGCTGACCGTCAACAATAGCCTTAACTCTCTGTACATTTGGCTTCCAAGCTCTGTTTGAACGCCTATGTGAGTGAGATACCTTAATACCAAAAGTAACGCCTTTACCGCAGAATTCACATTTTGCCATGCGTCTGCACCTCCTTAGCAATGATTAATCAAATATGTTTTGCAACTATGATATAATAACAGATATTTCTTCATTTTGCAAGTGTTTTTTGAAATTTGTGCAGAAAAAGTCAAATATATCTTATTGTCCTTGTATTTTTCATATTTATAAGCTATAATAATATGAATAATAATTATGTTAGATAGGTGAAGATATGTTAAGTGAACTTATACATGCCTTTCGTGGGGGCAGTGTTGACTTTGGCTCAATTTTGATGCAGTTGTTTGCACTTTTGCTTATAATTTTTCTAATTTTGCCATTTCACGAATGGGCACACGCTTTTACAGCACTTAAGCTTGGTGATACCTCTGTAAAGTACAGGGGCAGACTTTCCTTAAACCCACTTGCACACATTGATGTTTTAGGCTCAATTTTTCTGTTGTGCTTTGGTTTTGGCTGGGCAAAGCCTGTGCCTGTTGACTCAAGGAATTTTAAGAACGAAAAGGTGGGTATGGCTATAACTGCTGTTATGGGGCCTGTTGCCAACCTTGTTGCAGGACTTGTAGGGCAAATTATACTATATGCAGTAGTGGTAATAAATCCAACATTTTTCCTTACTTCACAGGTAGGTTTATATATTTCTATGTTCCTAAACTACTATGTAACTGTAAATATCTACCTTGCTGTGTTTAACCTTATCCCGATTCCGCCTTTGGACGGTTCAAAAATTCTCTTTGTTTTTCTTCCCGACAGGGCTGTAAACTTCTTCTACCAGTACGAAAGGTACATTATGATTATCCTTTTCGCACTTCTTTGGATGGGATTTTTAAGCACACCACTTGTTTATCTAAGTGATTTTGTATACGATGGCATTAACTTTATTGCAAGGTTACCGTTTTTGTGGGCGTTTTAATGATGGACAGTATTGTAAATGAAAAAACTCCGGTGGGCATAAATCCGTCAAGCGGTGAGTACGGTGAGGATAATCACAAGCTACTCTACCACACAGATGTGTTTGACGGACCTCTTGACTTGCTCCTGACGCTGATTGCAAAGAACAAAATTGACATTTGCGACATTGTAATTTCCGACTTAATCGACCAGTATCTTGAGCAGATTAAGATTATGCAAGAGGAAGAAATGGACATAGCCTCTGAATTTTTGCAGATGGCAAGCAGACTTGTTTACATCAAGTCGGTTATGTTACTTCCAAAGTATGAGGAAGAGGCGGAGGAACTGAAAAAGGAACTTACCGGTCAGCTCATTGAGTATCAGCTTTGTAAGGAGATAGCCTTGATGCTGTCGGATGAAATCAGCTTTGGCTACTTTACAAAAGAGCCAAGCAAAATGAACTTTGACACAACCTACGACAGAAGTCACGACCCCTTTGACATAGCCAAGGGTTACATCTCCGCTGTGGGCAGGGGAAAGGCAAAGCTACCGCCACCAAAGGAGGCTTTTTCGGGGATTGTCAGCAGGAAAATTGTTTCTGTTTCCTCCAAAATTATTACCGTTATGCGAAAGCTGTACAAGGGCAACACAGTAAAGTACAGCACCCTTTTTGAAGCCGCCAACGGTAAAAGTGAGCTTGTAGCCACATTCCTTGCCGTCCTTGAGCTTGTTAAGGGCAAGCGTGTAAGGGTTGATGGCGAAGGTGACAACGCAGAAGTTAGAATGATTTAATTCTTTTGAGGAATATTATATGAATAATGAAGAAATGAAAAGAGCAGTTGAGGCAATACTTTTTGCCGCAGGTGAGTCTGTGGAAATTTCAAGAATTGGTGAAGCGCTTGAACTAACACCAAAGAAAGCGGAAAAGCTCCTTGAAGAGCTTACAGAGGAATTCAACTCCCAAAATCACGGCTTTAAAATAATGCGCTACAAGGATAGCTACCAGTTTGTAACCCACAAGGAGTATGAGGAGCAAATACGCAGAGTTATGGACTTGAACCGCAAAAAGCCACTTTCACAGGCGGCTATGGAGGTACTTGCAGTAATTGCCTACAACCAGCCTGTTACCAAGGCATTTGTGGAGCAAATCCGTGGCGTTGACTGCTCCGGTGTTATCGGCTCCCTTACAATAAAGGGTTTGATTGAGGAAAGGGGCAGACTTGAACTCCCCGGCAGACCGCTCCTTTACGGTACTACCGAAAACTTCCTAAGGTGCTTTAACATAAGCTCCATTGAGGAATTACCAACCATACCTCAGTCCGACAAAGAGGAAAATTCTGAAGAAAATTCTGAGGAAAATATCAGCGAAAAGGAAAATTCAGAGGATACCATAACAGGAACTCCACAGGAGATTATCGAAATGGCAGTTGAGGAATAATAATGACTGTACTCGCCATAATACTATTGATATTTTTATTGCTTTTTTTACTTTCCCTTTTTAAGGTGAAGGTGACGGCAAAATATGAGGAAAAACCACTTGTGATAGTTAAGGTGTTTTTCCTGAAATTCAAATTTCCTGCGGAAAAAAAGGCTAAAAAGAAAAAGCCAAAGGAGAAGAAAAAGTCCTCTCCCAAAAAGAAAAAGACGGATAAAAAACAGGAAAAAGATAAAAAGCAGTCTAAAAGTCCTATAAAACAGCTTTGGGATAAAAAGGGACTATCGGGACTTCTTGATATTTTAAATGAGCTTTTGGCTTTGTCCAAGGGTGTTTTCAAAGGATTTTTCAACCGACTTGTAATACACAATGTTGAAGTGAAAATTACTGTTGGCGGTGAAGATGCAAGTGATACGGCACTTGGCTACGGAACTGCCTGTGCTGTGGTTTATCCTGTTATGGGCAGACTTTACAACTCCCTGAATATAGAGGACTATACTGTTGATGTGCAGTGCGATTTTAGCGAGGACAGCAAAACCACAGTATATGCCTATGCCTTTTCCACAATCAGAATAATACACATTATAATAATCGCATTAAAGGCTCTGTTTAGAGCGTTAAAAACATATATCAAAATGAAATTTTAAGAAATTTTAATAAGGAGAATTGCTATGAGTGAACATCCTATTGAAAGCCTGATGGGCGTTACAATGCAAAAAATAAAGGAAATGGTGGATGTTAACACCATTATCGGCGACCCGATTACTGCTCCTGACGGAACTGTAATTGTGCCTGTTTCCAAGGTTAGCTACGGCTTTGCCAGCGGTGGTTCTGACTTTCCGTCAAAAAAGGACGGAAAGAACTGCTTTGGCGGTGGTTCAGGTGCAGGAATTACCATCAACCCTGTAGGTTTCCTTACAGTAAACAGGGGCGAAGTGAAGATGATTGGCGTTGGAGAAAATGACGGTACTCTTGACAAGGCTCTTGCAATGGTTCCCGATGTTTTTGACAAGGTAACAGGTTTCTTTAAAAAGGACAAAAAGGGTAATAAGGACAAAACAGACAAAACACCTGTAATTACTGTTGACGACAGCGAGGCAGAGGAATAATTGTCAATAAATCCCTGTGAATAAAGTTTTTTTCATATCATAACCTTTTACGAGGTGATTTTATGAAAAAACTTGTTGCTGTGATTTTTTCCTGTATCTTTCTTTTTGCAATATCTGTAACGGACGGCTTTGCAACGGAGGTTTCAACCTCTGCACAGGCATCTGTTCTTGTGTGTGCCAATAATGGCAAGGTGCTTTACAGCCACAATATGAACACAAGGCTGAAAATGGCGTCAACCACAAAGCTGATGACCGCCCTTTTGACCCTGGAAAGTGCCAAAAAGGACAACAGGGTTGTAACCTTTAAGGAAAATATGATTGAAAAGGGCAGTTCAATGTACCTAAAGGTGGGGGAAAAGCTCCGCCTTGAGGACTTGTGCGTTGGTATGTTGTTGCCCTCTGGTAATGACGCATCCACCTGTTCGGCTGTTTCTTTGGCGGGCAGTAAGGAAAATTTTGCAAAGCTGATGAACAAAAGAGCAGAGAAGATTGGTATGAAGAACACAAGCTTTGTAACTCCCTCGGGACTTGACGACCCTGACCATTACAGCACAGCCTATGATATGGCTTTGCTGATGAAGGAGTGCCTGAAGAACAAAAAGTTTTGTGAAATCAGCGGTAGTGTTTCTCGTACAGTCAGCTTTGTAAGTCCAAAGGACAAAACGGTTACATATCAAAACCACAACAGACTCCTTTCTTCCTACAAGTACTGCATCAGCGGAAAAACAGGCTATACCGAAAGTGCAGGAAGATGCCTTGTTACTGCATCTCGGAAAAACGGTGTAACACTTATTGCCGTTACTCTTAACGACCGAAACGACTGGGAGGATCACACATCCCTTTATGAATACGGTTTTTCTAAGGTGCACAGTCAAGCTTTTTCAAAGAAAACCATAACCCAAAGTGTGGTTGGGGGAGAAAAGGATTTTGTAAAGCTGAATATTGAGGGGAAAAGCTTTATCACAAACAGCAAAAAGGACAAAATTACACTGAAAATTTTAGTCGACCCCTTTGCATACGCCCCCATAAATAAGGGGGATAGGGCAGGGCTTGTGCTTTACCTTAAAAACGGCAGAGTGGTTGACAAATCAACCATATATTACGGTGAAAATATAGAATACAAAACAACCCAAAGTGGTTTTTGGGAGTTTATAAAAGGATTGTTTTAATGGCTAAAAAAGAATTAGTAAGACTGCAAAAAATGATGGCAGACTGCGGTGTGGCTTCCCGTAGAAAATCAGAGGATTTAATAAGACAGGGAAGTGTTAAGGTAAACGGCAGAGTTGCCCAAATCGGCGACAAGGTTGACCCTGTTAACGACAAGGTCTTTGTTAAGGGACAGAGGATAAAGGGCACTGCAATGCCGAAAAAAAGGTATATTATGCTCCACAAGCCCCGTGGTTATGTTACAACTATGAGTGACGAAATGGGCAGAAAGTGTGTTGCAGAGCTGATTTCCGACATTGACGAGAGGATTTATCCCGTCGGCAGACTTGACAGGGACAGCGAGGGACTTCTCCTGATGACAAATGACGGAGAATTTGCAAACACCGTCACCCACCCAAAGAAGGACATCTACAAGGTGTACCGTGTAACTGTTCGCCCCAAAATTACCGACGAGCAGATTACACAGATGATGATGGGAATGACCATTGACGGCTACAAAACAAAGCCCTGTGAGGTGCGTGTAATCACCCGTCAGGAGGGCAGAGTTGTGCTGGAAATTTTGCTCCACGAGGGCAGAAACCGTCAAATCAGAAAAATGTGCGAACAGCTTGGACTTGAGGTTGCAAGGCTGAAAAGGACAGCAATCGGCACAGTAAAACTGGGTATGCTGAAAACAGGGGATTGGCGTGACCTTACCCAAAAGGAAATCGACAAGCTGGTGGCAAACCCGAATCCGTCATCACATATCGTTTAATGGACTAAAGACAGCCTGTATGATTTCTCTATCAAAATAAGTGGTAGAGGTAGGGGATTCCTCGACAAGCTCGGAATGACAGTGTGGTAGCTCGGAATTAGTTGACATTTTGGCGGATATTGTTCCTATTTGTTTTAGGCAATTTAACAATAATTCAATTATTAATCCTAAACTATTATTTAAAGTGTGCAAAAATTAATCTTTGCACACTTTAGATCG
>JBJEOZ010000143.1:0-6099 GCA_051880975.1 Ruminococcus sp. | reverse complement strand
TTACAACAAAGAGATAATCATTTTTTGTAATAACATAACAGCAAACCAACATTATATTGCAATGTTAGTTTGCTGTTATTCTACAGAAAGGGTAAAACAAGTTATTATATAGGAGATATTTATGATTTGTGATGAATTAATAGTTAAAGCAGAAAACGGAAACATCGATGCAATGTTAGATATTGCAAATTCCTATTTTAAAGGTGCAAACACGGTTATTGACAAGAATAAAGCATTTTATTGGTACAATAAGGCCTTTGAACTGGAGCCTGATAATGTTAAAGCAATAAACGGACTTGCCGATTGTTGTCGTGTAGAAAATTCTGTAAATTATAATATTGAAAAATCAATCGGGTTGTACAAAAAATCTGCATCAATGAATGACGGATATGCTTTGTGTATGATGGCACATTCATATTTTGAAGGTGTTGTTAATGACAAAGATATTGACAAAGCTATCGAATATTACGAAAGGGCTGCAAGATTAAACTATTTAGAAGCGATAGACTCCCTATATAATGCTTATTGTGATAAATACGGCGATAACATTGCAAATATTAAATATACGGATTTTTTAAGATTACTCGCAAATGAGAAAATTCCGTTGGCAATGGTCCGTCTTTTTGATACATATACCGAAAATCTGATTGCACTGAGAGATGAAAATACAGCATTATATTATTTGAATCAAGCTGTTGAGATGAATTGTCCTTACGCTATTACTACATTAGCTTGTGCATATTCATCGGGAGAAATTGAATTACTTGGTAAAGATGAACAAAAATCAAAGGAGCTTACGGAGAAAGCAGCATCTTTGAACGATGAATGGGCACTATATATCATTGCACAGGGATACAACTATGGAACATACGGTTATCCACAAGATGTTGGCAGGGCTAAAGAATATTACGAAAGATGTATTGAAATAGGTGAATTATATTATTCACATGTGCTTTGTGAATTAGGATTGGAGCTTTGTGATATTCAAAACAGCTTTTATGACAGCAAAAGGGGAGTTAGTTTACTATCCAAAGCGTCTGATTTAGGAAATGATGAAGCATCTAATCGTTTAGGTTATATGTATCAATTAGGTTTATGTGTTCCTGCTGATACAAATAAAGCTATCGCATATTACAAAACAGCAGCTGAAAATGATTTTCCACCATCGCAATATCGGTTGGGCAGTTTGTTGTTAGATGGTTTATTTGGCGCCCCTAAAGATGAAAAAACAGCAATAGATTTGTTTGAAAGAGCTGCCCAACAAGGTGACTATAACGCTATGCAAGAATTGGGAATTTGTGCTTATGAGGGCAAGGGAATGCCGGTTGATAAGGATAGAGCCAGAATGCTTTTTGAAATCTGCGCAAAACAAGGATTACCACAATCCCTTTATGATTTTGCTTTAATGAATTATCACGGAGAAGGCGGACCTCAAAACTATAAAGCGGCAGAATATTGGTATAACAAAGTAATTGAAAGTGAAAATGAAGTATTGACTCCTGATGCTAAGTGGAATTTGGCATTTATGTATTCTAATGACACAAAGGAATATGAAAAGGCATTCCCTCTATGGACTGAATTTGCAAATGAAGGAAATCCGGATGCTCAATATAATTTGGGCTTGTTTTATGCCAACGGCTGGGCAGTGCTGCAGGATGATAACAAGGCAAAGTATTGGATGGGCGAGGCAGCAAAGCAAGGCCATTCCCAAGCAATCGAAGCAATTAATTATATCAATAGTTCAAATTATACGCCGGAAAAATATGGCCCACATAATGAGCAAATACAGGAAGAAAAAGACATACCTGCGGATATTTCAATATTCAAAAAAATCATAATCTTTTCCACAATATTTTTTGTTATAGGTTTTTTGATAACAATGATTGTATCGCAGGAATTTTTAATATCTTTACTGGTCGCTTATTTGGTTTCGGTTTTACCTCTATCAATTATGCGGCTGAAAGGATTAAAAATGAGCAGTGGACAAGCAGTTATGACAGCCGCAGCAGGATATTTTGCCAATGGCGAAAACGGTTGTACATTTGCACTTGCGTTTATGCTGGGAAGATGGATTATGAATTACTTGATTAGCGTAATTACATCCCCATATTGGTATATCAAGTCAATTGTTATGTTGGTCAAATCAATATAAAAGAAATAGTCACATTATAAGCGACCGAAACCAAATTAACTTTTAGTATATTATCAGTAAAGTGATAAGGAGGAATTTTATGTATTGTCCAAATTGTGGATGCACCAATGATGATAATGCCACAGTATGCGAAAACTGTGGAACTACTTTTGAAAGCAGTGAAAAAAACAAATTTAGAATTGATGCAAAAAAGAAAAAAATAATTATAATATCTGTTATTATTTTGCTGGTTGTATCAGTTGCCCTTGCAGGGATAATAGGTTTAGCATTGCATAAAAAGTCTAACAGTAAAAATGATTTTGTGAATTATCCCGAAGTAAAAAACACAACTACAGGTGATATTACAAATGATGATACATTTGATGCGGCAGAGGATTTTTTAGAAGATGACGAACAGGAAGCCTATACAGAAAAGAGCGAAAACAATAAATCAAAGTCGGTAAAAAAGGAAAAAGCACAAACCACAAAAAAATCAAATCAAATTACCAACAGCTCTGCAAAAAACAATGTTGTATCTACTGCCAAAGCTGTACATACAGAATACAGATATCGTGATAAAAGCTTTACAACAAGCCCAAACAGCAGCAAATATGGGTGGACACTATATGATACAACATATAGTTGGAGCAATTATGGTTCATGGAGCAATTGGTCGACTAATAGTGTGTCGTCAAATGATTCAAGACAAACAGAATCTCGAACAACATATCGATTTTGTGTATTTAGATGTACTAAATGCGGGAACAGAGACCCATACAGCACTCCCTGTGACAATTGCGGTACCTCGCAATACTTTAAGTGGGAGGAATTGTGGTATCCTACAAAAGGTAATTCTATGAATAAGAATACACTGTCAACTGTTCCGGATAAGTATTATGTATATATTGATGGTGTAAAGTGGTGGTTTGAAAGAGACGGTTATTCAGACGGACAAGGTGGCATCGGTCAACCTTCCAGAAAGGAATATCGTTACAGAGACAGAAAACAGGTTGCTACATATCATTTTTATAAATGGGGTCCTTGGTCTGAATGGAGTAATACGCCTGTCAGCAATTCTGCCGATAGGCAGGTCGAAACCAGAAAAGTAAATTGATTTTTAATAACCGACCTAAGGGGGGGATGTTATGCGATGTTCAAATTGCGGCTCAGAAAATAAAGACACAAATAAGTTTTGTGTAAAATGCGGAACAAAATTGAATCAGGAAACCTTGTCATGCGTTTCAAATAATACTGAAAAAAACAGTAAATTAAAGACATTTGCAATAATAGGTATAGTAGTCCTTGCAATTATTGTTGCGGCCGTGTTGATTATAAATCATATAAACAAATCATCCTCTGACAATACTAGCAACAATGTTGAAATGAATGCAGAAACTTCAGCACAGACAATTACAGAGGGTGTTTCAAGTACAATAGATGAGACCTCCGACAATAAATCAGCCGTCGATAATACCACAATTTCTGATAATAAAAACAAAAAAAATAAAAAATCAGATAACATATATTTTTTCGAAGATAAGTATTATTTCTTTGTTGATGATAACGGAGAACTGTGTGTTTGTGTATTTGAGTTTAAAGGTGATAGTGTAAAATATATAGTATATGACCATGGTGAGGGATATTCAAAACCGAGTTATACAGAAACATTTCCGCTAAAATGGAACAAAGACCACACTTATGCTGAAAATGATGTCGGAATGAGGTTTGTTGTAGATTATGATTGGAAGGTTGTTCAATACAAAACTACAGATATGGCAAAGCTTGAGGTGTTAAGAGAATATTCTGAGTTGAACCAAAGTAATTTGGAAGAGTTTGTTATGGATTATTTAGGTTGACAAACAGTATTATCAACAATTGGTAAAGGCTTTGAAGATATTAATTCAGCCGAAAGAAGTAAACTATGCGAAACAAGGAGAAAAAATATGTATTGTTATTATTGTGGCAACTTGTTGCAAGAAGATGAAATTTTTTGCCCAAAATGCGGAAAGAAAGCAAAAGAAATTCGTATCAATCTTGACCACCTGAATTATGTAGAAGAAATATTTGAAGAAAATGATGAGGTGGTTACTGAAACAAAAGATTTGTCTGTAGATTTAAAGGAAATTATCAATACTGATAAAACAGAAAAAGAAAAGAAACCAGATAATACGAAAACTAAAGATACAGCCGCAACGGCCAAAAAAGTTGTAGTAAGAATTAAACCGAAAAAGAAATGATATATTTTAATTTTTGTCAGCATGGAGAATTACTATGAAAAAACTTGAAAGAATAAGTGTAATTTTAATGTATTCTGGCTTTGGGATTACTATCTTCAGCGCCGCTTTTTTGAATAGTAATAAAACTGTTGGGTTGATGGGATTAATCATTTCTGTCTGTTCTGTTTTTGTAAATCTTTGTATAAGGGACAAGAAGAAAAAATTAAATAATAATCCGATTGAAGATAAATGCAATAATGAGTTCGTCACACTTCCGGAAGTGAGCGAAGAGTCAAACGAAGAATTGCAAAAGAATAAAGCAGATATCGTCGCAAACAATATCGCTAATAAATTTGATTCGCTTATGACGG
Source organism: Ruminococcus sp. (assembly GCA_051880975.1). GTDB lineage: Bacteria > Bacillota > Clostridia > Oscillospirales > Acutalibacteraceae > Ruminococcoides. The sequence goes on along the minus strand of JBJEOZ010000143.1, from coordinate 1,381 downwards.
GGCAGTTGGTTGCATTTTATAAAACAACCCATAATACGGATTATTCGGATGAATATGAAAGAAGGTTGCAGCATATCGGCTTTACCGTGCCTGAATCAAAATCCTTATTTATGCTTGAACTTATGATGCTGAAGCACGACCACATTCCGATATTAACCGATGAGAATTATCTGATTAATAATTATTTCGATTTGAAAACTCCTTTACTTCCCATGGAAAACTCATACTATGTTGAGCATCAAGTATTTTTGGTTTCCGAAATAACAAAAATATGGGATGAAGCCGAGTGGGTTTGGTCTTCTTTAAAGGGCAGGGAAATGCCCAAGGATGTTGTTAATGAAATATTTATGTTAACAAGATATGGAGGCGGAGAATTAATAGTTGAAACGCTTAAATCAATATCCGAACATTCCCATGTTGATATTGCAAAAATTCAAAAATATTCCGTTAGTGAGCAAGATATGATGTTCAAGTATAAATGGAACAAGAATGCTAACGAAAAGCATCCGTATATTTAGTGTTTTTGAAATGGATTTATGAGTATAAAACCGGGTTTATAAATCAGGCATACCCAAGCAATATATTTGTTAAGACGCATTTTTGACAAATGTTTTTATAGGTAGAAAGAAGAAAAGAATATGCAAATTACAAAAATTGTTATTACCGGTGGACCTTGCGGCGGAAAATCAACAGCAATGAGTTGGATACAAAAGGCATTTACACAAATGGGATACACTGTTTTGTATGTTCCGGAAACGGCAACCGAGCTTATTACATCAGGAATTGCCCCATGGACTTGCAAAACAAATTTAGAATTTCAAAAATGCTTGATGTCATTACAAATTCATAAAGAAAAAGTATTTGAGCAAGCCGCAATGTCAATGGATACGGGCAAAGTCCTTATCGTTTGCGATAGAGGTGTAATTGACAATAAGGTATATATGAATGACTCGGAATTCTTATCTATTGCAAATTCAGTTGGTATCAACGAGGTTGAGCTTCGAGACAACTATGATGCAGTTTTCCATCTTGTAACTGCCGCAAAGGGTGCTGAAAAATTTTATACAACCGAAAACAATAGTGCAAGAACCGAAACAGTTGAAGAAGCGGCTGAAATGGATGACAAATTTATTTCTGCTTGGACAGGTCATCCTCATCTAAGAGTTATTGATAATTCAACTGATTTTGAAAATAAAATGAAAAGGCTTGTTGCCGAGATTTCTTCTTTTCTCGGCGAGCCCGAGCCGTATGAAATTGAAAGAAAATATCTGATTGAATACCCTGATATAAATTGGCTCGAAGGTAATCCAAATTGCCATAAGATTGAAATTATACAGACCTATTTAACCTCTTCAAATGATGACGAGATTAGAGTTCGTCA
>JBJEOZ010000142.1:0-6146 GCA_051880975.1 Ruminococcus sp. | reverse complement strand
CGATAACCGGGTCAATCTCACCGGCTTTTGCACTGGCTGTTAAATCTCGTCCGTAGGTGTCAAGAGTTTTTGTCTTGCCGTTTGAGTTACCTGTGCTGTGGGTGTTTCCGCCCATAGACTCATTGTATCCGCCGTTAATCTCCACATTCATAGCGTCACTTAAGGCTTGAATCAGGCTATCCTGGGATGCACCCATTTCCTTAAGAAATCTTACGGAATAGCTGTCGTTATCGGATAGAATTGCAAGTAGCAGATGCTCTGTACCAACAAAGTTGTGACCTATTCTGTTGGCTATGAGCAACGCCTTTTGCATTACTCTTTTTGTCCTTGGAGTAAAGTCGTCCACAGTCACCACACTTGGCGAGCCTGTTCCCATTGTATTTTCAATCAGCTTTCTCAACTCACTTGAGGTTACTCCTGCCTGTGCCAATACTGTGCTGGCTATTCCCTCATTCTCCTCTGTTAGTGCAAGGAGTAAATGCTCTGTGCCAACATAGGTGTGCCCCATATGGGAAGAAATCGAGATAGCGTTGTTAAGCACATTGTTTGCCTTTTGTGTAAATCCGTTGAAATTATACATAAATAACACCTTCCCTTTCTATTGTGATAAGGAATGGTATCCTTATCGTTAATAAGAATTAAGCTTTTTTCTAATGTATTCGGCTCTGCAAATATCCCTGTCCTTTGGTGTGAGCTGTTCGCCCTCCTGTGTCATCAGGGTTGCAGGCTGAACCTCAGTAATTAATGAATTAATATCCTCTATTTTAATATTGTCAATCATACCTGCACATATGCCAAAACGCACATTAGAAAGCAGGTTTACAGCCTCCTTGTGGCTCATAAGGTAAGCGGATTTCAATATACCCAAGGAACGCATTACCGTGTCCTTTGTTTCTATTGATTTAATTAGGGTTTCCCTCTGCTTTACCTCTTGATTTACAAGCTGTTCTGTAACATTTTTAAGGTTTTCGATAGCTGACTTTTCAGAGATACCCAAGCTGACTTGATTGGAAAGCTGGTATATTGCACCCTCTGAAGAGCTTCCCTCGCCGTATGTTCCACGAATGGTAAGTCCCAGTTTGCTAAGGTTTCCGGCAAGCATATTCATTGCGCCTGACTTTTTAAGTGCAGGCAGGTGGAGCATTACAGATGCCCTCATACCTGTTCCCAAATTAGTTGGGCATTGGGTTAAGTATCCCAGCTTTTCGTCAAATGCAAAGTTAAGCCTTTCGTCAAGGAGGGTATCAATCTTGTCTGCAAGGTCGTATGCCTCGTCAAGACAAAATCCCTCTTTTATCACCTGAAGTCTTATGTGGTCCTCCTCGTTAAGCATTATTCCCACAGTGCCGTCATTGAGAAGAAGTAATGCTCTGCCCTTTGTGTTGCTGATGAATTCGGGGCTGACAAGGTGTTTTTCCACCAGTGACACCTTCATTGTGTCGGACATATTGTCAAAGTCAATATACTGAAAGTCCTTTGCTATGGCTGAATTTCCGCTGACTAAGGCATCCCTTACCTTGCTGTCAACTTCAATCATTCCCTTTAGGTCGAGCTTGCAGGGGAACGGATAATCCTTTAAATTCCTTGCAAGTCTAACCCTTGTTGAAATTACTACATTATTATCCATTGTTCTCCTCCAAACTCTTGATTTCATCTCTCAGCTTGGCTGCCTCTTCAAAGTTTTGCACCTTGATTGCATCGTCAAGCTGTTTTTTAAGCCTTTCAATTTTGCTCGGCTCTTTGTCGGGAATTTCTGTGTATTCAATTCCTGCAACGGACTTTTTGCCACAGTGGGTTGTGTTGCCGTGAATACGCCTGATTGAAGGCAACAGCAAATCGTAGAAAGTTGTGTAGCAGTCGGCACATCCCACCTTACCGCTGTCGGCAATATCATAATAGGTACTGCCACAGGTTTTGCAGTGAGTTGACTGGCTCCTTGCAGGTAATGTGTTGCCGAAGAATGAACCTAAAAGATTTGTAAATTCACTTTCCATATCTGTGAAGAAGTTATTGTAGCCCATCTCCTTTGCACATTCGGGACACAGGGTGTATTCCTTGTAGTCGCCGTTTATAATAGTTTTTACATGAGTGTTTGCATTATCTTTACCACATTTTTGACATTTCATAATAAAATCCTCCTGACTAAATATTTGTTAACTAAGTGTTGAAATAAGCATATTCTTAAAAATATCTGCCCTCAAATTATCTCTTATGCTTTGGGGAGCATTCCTAAGCGCTCGGTCCGACAAAGCAACCGCCATTACATTTGCTGTTTTTCTGTCGAGAATTTGCTCCCTGTACAGATTTTTCAGCATAACCTCCGCTGTCATCTTGTCCAGGCTGTCGCCTATGGAATTTACAACATGCATAACCATTGTTTTGTCGTCTGTCTTTATCCTTGTTATGCGGATGTAACCACCCCCACCTCGGCGGGACTCAACAACATAACCCTGTTCAGGTGTAAAACGACTTGTTATTACATAATTTATCTGGCTTGGAACACATCCAAGGGTTGTTGCAAGTTCATTCCTCTGTATCTCTGCGTTGCCGTTTTGACTGTCAAGCATTTCCAAAATCGTCTGGGCAACTAAATCACTCATTCTCATTTTATGCCTCCTTTATGAAAATCTTGTTTTGTCTAAAATATCTATTTGACTTTTCTTGACTTTCATTGTTTTTATTGTAATCTCAAAGTCAAAGAAAGTCAAAGTCAAATAAAGTAAAACTCAGTCACTTAAATCGATTTAGAGCAAATTAGCTCACGAATACTCCGATTTTCTTTAATTTTCATATTTTTTAAAAATTTTATTTTCACATAATTTTTTGACCTTTGACTATTGTATCCATAAAATATAGTAAAAAACATATAAAAAAGAACAGCCATCCGGTTGATGACTGTTCTCCTATATATTAAAGTTATTATAATAACACAGTATAAGTTTATTTCGGTTTTTATTCTCAACAATCGTATTAATTAATAACCGAAATTATCCCAAATGGAATCGCCGTCGTCATAGAAGTCGTCGAAGTCGTCGAGGTTGTTTTCGTATGAGGTTGCCTCCTGAGTTTTTGTATTCTTTTCCTCCTCGATTGTAACCTCAACAGTTTTCTTTTCGCCGTTTCTTTCAATCTCAAATTTCAGCTTATCCCCTGCTTTTGACTCGGTTATTTTAGCCTTAACATCAGAGCTTGACTTGATTTCATCACCGTCAATCCTCATAACCTTGTCGCCCTTTTGCAGACCTGCCTTGTCAGCTGCGGAATTTTCCTCAACTGCATACACGTAAACCATATCCATATAGGTTTGAAGTGTAACGCCAATTGATGCAGGCTTGCCCTTAACATAACCGTATTCCTTCAGGTCGCTGAGAATTCCCTGAACATCATTTATGGGAATAGCAAAGCCAAGACCTTCAACACTTGTGGAAGAAACACCGTTGTTGGATGCCTTTGCCTCCACAATTCCAATGAGATTTCCCTGTCCATCAAAAAGACCTCCGCCGGAATTACCGGGGTTGATTGCTGCGTCTGTCTGGAGAAGATTCATAGTATTTTCCCCAACGGTCAGCTTTCTGTCGAGGGCAGAGATAATACCGTCTGTTACAGTGCCGCCCAGCTGACCCAAGGGGTTACCGATTGCAACGGCTTTGTCGCCAACAGCTAATTTATCGCTGTCGCCTAATGTTGCAACAGTAAGGGTATCGTCTGACTTTGGTTCAATCTTAATTAGTGCAACATCCTTGTCGGCGTCTGTTCCGATTAGCTTTGCTGTGTATTCGTTGCCGTTTCTTAAAGTTACCTTAATTGACTTTGCACCCTCAATAACGTGATTGTTGGTGACAATATATCCGTTTGCGTCAATGATTACACCGGAGCCTGCACCCTCTGAAATTCCCTGTCCGTAAAAGTATGAATATGATACGGTTTCGGTTACGATTTCAACCACGGAGTCTGCCACCTTTGTGGAAATTTGTTCTGTTGACAAAACCGTTCCGTCAGCAGAGGTTTCGCTACCTCCTGTGGAGTCGCTTTTGTTTATGTTAAGTGCATTTCCGCTTTGAATTGAATTGTTCCTTGAAAGCAAGAAGTATGTTCCCACACCTCCGCCTACTCCCAAAAGTCCTGATAATAGAATACAAGCCACCAAAGCAATGGCTATTCCTGTGCGTGAAACAGACTTTTTCTCCTTTTTCTTTTTTGGATCCTTGTAGTGGTTGTAGTATCCACCGTTTTCGCTGTTGCCCCATTCGTAGGAATTAACTGTTCTCCCTGTGGCATCTGTATTTTGTGTTGAATTTTGATAAGAATTTGAACCGTAGCTCTGTGAATAGTTGCTGTTATAGCTTTGGTCGGAATAATTATTTCCGCCTACACTATTGTTATTATCGTAGTTTGGATTATTGTTGTTATCAAGCATAATCATATCCTCCTTGATAGATAGTTTTATTATAGTATTTGTAAGTGTAATTATCAAGAGCAATTCTCTCTTTGTGTCTATAATAATAAATACCCTAAGTGAAAACTGTATGAAATAGGGGTGTTGTGTTAATGGAAAATTACAGAGGAAATTTTGAAAAACAATATAAATGTTAATGACAAAGAAATAGTTTTGTGATATAATTTTCCTGTTAAGAATTAGTATTTATTATTTGAGGTATTACTATGCTGTTTATTGAATATCCAAAATGCACAACCTGTAAAAAGGCAAAGAAGTGGCTTACTGACAACGGAATTACCTTTGAGGACAGAAATATTAAGGAAGAAAACCCAACATACGAGGAGCTAAAGGCTTGGCAGGAAAAAAGCGGTTTGCCCCTTAAAAAATTTTTCAATACAAGCGGACTTATTTATCGTTCAATGAACCTTAAGGAAAAGCTCCCCACAATGACAGAGGATGAACAGCTAAAGCTACTGGCAACAGACGGTATGCTTGTGAAAAGACCGCTGATTATTTCTGACGACCTAATATTAGTGGGCTTTAGAGAAAAGGAATATAAGGAAAAGCTGATTAAATAGCAGATTAAACACATAAACAGGAGTATTTTTATGATATATAACAACATACTGGAAGCTGTGGGGCATACCCCCATAATTCGCCTTAATCATATGACCGACCACAATATGGCTGAAATTTTAGTTAAGTTTGAGGGTCTTAATGTTGGCGGTTCCATTAAGACAAGAACAGCACTTAATATGATTGAGGACGCCGAAAGGCAGGGGCTTTTAAACGAAGATACAATAATCGTTGAGCCCACAAGCGGTAATCAGGGAATCGGTCTTGCGCTTATCGGTGCTGTTAAGGGGTACAAAACCATTATAATTATGCCCGACTCGGTAAGTGAAGAAAGAAGAAAACTTGTACAGCACTACGGAGCTGAGGTGATTATTATACACGACGAGGGCAACATTGGAGAGTGTATTGAAAGGTGCGTAGAAAAGGCACAGGAGCTTGCTAAGGAAAACAAAAATGTATTTGTTCCACAGCAGTTTGAAAATCCTGCAAACCCTATGGCGCACAGGCATCACACAGGACTTGAAATTCTTGAACAGGTGGCAGGAAGCATTGACGGTTTTTGCTCCGGCATTGGCACAGGAGGAACAATCACAGGTATTGGAGAAGTTCTAAAGGCACAAAACCCACAAATTAAAATTTGGGCTGTTGAGCCTGAAAATGCCGCCATTCTTGCAGGCGGTACTGTGGGAACTCATCTGCAAATGGGCATTGGCGACGGTGTTGTTCCAAAGATACTCAACAGGAATATTTATGATGAAATTTGCATAATCTCTGACGAAGAGGCAATCACCACCGCCAAGGACCTTGCAAGAAAAGAGGGACTTATGTGCGGTATCTCCGGCGGAACAAATGTAGCGGCGGCAATTCGTATGGCTAAAAAGTTAGGCGAGGGAAAAACAGTAGTAACCATTCTCCCCGACACCGCCGAAAGGTATTTTTCAACACCATTGTTTGAACACAACAAGTAACTATATGTGGTTGTTGCCTTGATACAACCCTTTTTAACCCTTATAGCAAAAATAATGAAATAATTACGTAACTCACAAACTAATTTTTTATATATAAAATATTTATTTTTTTATTATTCCTCTTTATTTTTTCTATTAAATGGTATAGAATAAAAGTAAAGAAA
>JBJEOZ010000141.1:0-6170 GCA_051880975.1 Ruminococcus sp. | reverse complement strand
AGAAAATCGATTTATAATCATTATAGTATAATGGTTAGGTATATGTAAAAACTTATACTGTATTTTATTAACTGAATTAGGTGAAGAAAATGAATCATTTAGACAAACTGGAGGCAGAGGCAATTTACATTATGCGTGAGGTTGTCGCCGAGTGTGAAAAACCGGTTATGCTGTACTCCATCGGTAAGGACTCGTCTGTAATGCTGCACCTTGCACTAAAGGCGTTTTATCCCGAAAAGCCACCGTTTCCTTTCCTTCATGTTGACACAACATGGAAGTTTAGGGAGATGATTGAATTTCGTGACAAGATTGCAGAAAAGTATGGAATTGATATGCTGGTTTACATCAACGAAGAGGGTGTAAAGCAGGGAATTAACCCATTTGACCACGGTGCATCCTACACAGATATTATGAAAACACAGGCTTTAAAGCAGGCACTTAACAAGTACGGCTTTACAGCAGCCTTTGGCGGCGGTCGCCGTGATGAGGAAAAAAGCCGTGCAAAGGAGAGAATTTTCTCCTTCCGTAACAAGGAACAGGCTTGGGACCCTAAAAACCAGCGTCCCGAAATGTGGAAGCTGTTTAACACAGAGATAAACAAGGGCGAGAGTATCCGTGTTTTCCCTATTTCCAACTGGACAGAAAAGGACATTTGGCAGTATATCAAGAGGGAAAATATCGACATTGTTCCACTTTACTTTGCTGACGAAAGACCTGTTGTTGAGCGTGACGGAAACCTTATTATGGTTGACGACGACCGTATGAGATTAAACCCCGGCGAAAAGCCTATGATGAAAAAGGTGCGTTTCCGCACACTTGGATGCTACCCGCTTTCAGGCGGTGTGGAGAGTGACGCCACAACCCTTGATGAAATTATTGAAGAAACCCTTAGTGCTGTTTCCTCCGAGAGAACAAGCCGAGTTATTGACAAGGACGGCGGAGAAGCAAGTATGGAAAAGAGAAAAAGGGAGGGTTACTTCTAATGGATACTTTACTTAAATTTATAACCTGCGGTAGTGTTGACGACGGAAAGTCCACACTTATCGGTCATATGCTGTACGATGCAAAGCTGCTCTTTACCGACCAGGAGGAATCCCTTGAGCTTGACTCCAAGGTAGGCTCAAGAGGTGGCGAAATTGACTATTCACTTCTCCTTGACGGTCTTATGGCTGAAAGGGAGCAGGGCATCACCATTGATGTTGCATACCGCTACTTTACCACCGAAAACCGTTCCTTCATTGTTGCCGATACACCGGGACACGAGGAATACACAAGAAATATGGCTGTTGGTGCGTCCTTTGCAGACCTTGCAGTAATTCTTGTTGACGCAAGTAAGGGTGTGCTTACCCAGACAAGAAGGCACACAAGAATTTGCTCACTTATGGGTATCAAGCACTTTGTGTTTGCCGTTAATAAAATGGACCTTATCAACTACAGCCAAAAGGAATACAAAAAGATTAAAAAGTCAATTAAGGTTCTACTTGCAGAATTTGAGTATGACACAGTGGAGATTATCCCTGTTTCTGCAACAGAGGGTGACAACATCACCGAAAAATCCGCAACTATGCCTTGGTATACAGGTGATACACTGTTGAAATACCTTGAAAATGTAGATGTAAGTCAAGACCCATCGGAAACAGGCTTTACTATGCCTGTACAAAGGGTTTGCAGACCAAGCTACGACTTCAGAGGTTTCCAAGGTCAGATAGAAAGCGGAAAGGTTGCAGTAGGTGACAAAATCACCGTTTTGCCAAGTGGTGAAAGTGCCGTTGTTACAAAGATTTATCAAAGTGACAAGGATGTTAATGAAAGCTGTGAGGGCTACGCAGTAACCATTTGCCTTGACAGGGAAATTGATATTTCAAGGGGATGCGTTCTTGTAAAGGACGCTGAGCTTTGCGTAAACACTCTGTTTTCGGCAACTATACTTTGGATGGACGACACAAAGCTTGTTACAGGCAAAAACTTCTATATGAAGTTAGGCACTCGTATGACACCTGCAACAGTAATGAACATCAAATACAAAATTGATGTAAATACAGGGGAAGAGGTTGCTACCGACAGAATCTACAAAAACGAGATTGCAAGGTGCGAAATTGCTGTTCCGTCAAAAATCGTATTTGACCTATTTGAGAACAACAAGTCCCTTGGTGCCCTTATCCTCATAGACAGAATTACCCATATGACCTCCGCCTGCGGTGTTGTTATTGAATCTATGGCAAGAAGCAACAACCTCACATGGCACCAGATGGATATTACCAAAAAGTCAAGGGAACAGTCCCTTAACCAAAAGGCAAGGACAATTTGGTTTACCGGTCTTTCCGGCTCGGGAAAATCCACCGTTGCCAACGAGCTTGAAAAAAGGCTTGTTGCCCTTGGTAAGCACACAATGCTCCTTGACGGCGACAATGTGCGTATGGGTCTTAACAAAAACCTTGGCTTTAGTGAAGCCGACAGAATTGAGAACATCAGAAGAATTGCCGAAACCTCAAAGCTGATGAATGACGCAGGACTTATTGTCCTCACCTCATTTATCTCTCCTTTCACAAGGGACAGAAGAAACGCAAAGGATATTATCGGCGAGGACTTTATTGAAGTATATATCAGCACACCACTTGAGGTTTGCGAACAGCGTGATGTAAAGGGACTTTACAAAAAGGCTCGCAGGGGAGAAATCGAGAACTTCACAGGAATAAACAGTCCTTATGAAGAACCTCAAAATCCTGACATTACAGTTGATACAAGCAAACACACCATTGACGAATGTGTTGATATAATTATGGAGAAACTTTCACCTCTCCTATAAACGGAGGCAAAAATGAAAACACTTTACCTGCATATAGGAATACCAAAGACTGCTACAACTTCAATACAGAATTTTTGTGTAAAAAACAGGGATTTGCTGTCTGAGAAGGGATTTTATTACCCCGAAAGCTTTCACACCTACGAGAATATTGTACCCGACAGGAACGCTCACTTCCTCTTTGGAACAATCAAGAACGAACAGGGAAAAAGAAGGTATAAGTACGAGGGTAAAATCCGCCGTGAAGGACTTGCACATATTGCAAAGCTGTTTGAAGAGCACGACAACATCATACTTTCTGACGAAAGTATTTGGTGGGCAACCTGCTTTTACCGCAAGGACCTTTGGGATATGCTCAAGGAAGAGGGGGAAAAGCACAACTACTGTATAAAGATAATTGTGTATCTTCGCCGTCAGGACGAGTTTTTACAGTCAAGATATAATCAGCTTTTAAAGGCAATGAACTCCCACAGCGATTCTTTTGAAGAACATCTTAACAGGTGCTTAACCGAAAGGCGAGCAATCGTTGAGTACTGTGAAAAGATTGACGGAATAGCAGAAATTTTGGGAAAAGAAAATATTATCGTAAAGCGTTTTGACAGAGATTTCTTTTATAAAGGCGATGTTATTGCAGATTTCCTCCACATATTCGGCTTGGAGCTTACAGAGGAGTATGCTCCCCTTGACGATGACCTCAATGTGGGAATCGGACTTAACTCCGGTGAAATCAAGAGAAAGCTTAATGCACTTGGCAAGTTTAAAAACGAAGAAAATAAATATGTTGTAGGACTTCTCAAGGAATGTGAGGATAATCTTCCGAAGTGCAACGAAAAATACCTGTCCAGTGAAGAAACACAGAAATTGATGGCACAATTTGAAGAGGGCAACAGAAAGATAGCAGAAAAGTACCTATGTGACGGAAAACCTCTGTTTAAGGATGTTAAGGACGGCATTAGGAAGTGGTCAAGGGACAACCCTGTTGTTGCTGACGAAACTGTAATGTTCCTGTACAGCGTTTGTCGTGACCTCCGAGAAAAGAACAAGATGCTGGAAAGTAAGGAGAAAGAAAACGCAAAAAATATTGCGACTCTATCAAAAGAACTTAATAAGCTGAAAAAGCGAGTTGAGAAAAACGACAAGAGAATCAGCGACATTAAGAATGCATTGAGGCATCCCTTTAAAGCTATTTTTAGGAAATTTAAGAAGTAGGAGAGTCAGATTAATATATGAAATTCTCAACCTTTCTTCTTAAAGTCTTTAAAATAGGATGCATCGGCTTTGGTGGTGGAAGTGCCTTAATCCCTGTTATGGAAGAGGAATTTATCGGTAAGGGCAAGCTTGACACAAAAGAAAACTTTGACAATGATGTAATTGTTGCAACCCTCACACCGGGGGCATTGCCTATTGAACTTGCATCATCCCTTGGCAGACGAAACTTCGGTCACAAGGGAATGGTTCTGGGCGGAGTTATGATGGCACTTCCCGGCATTATCCTCACAGTATCACTGCTGACAATACTTGCAAGTCTGCAAGACCAAATAGGTCACATAATAAAGTGCCTTACGGTGGGTATTGCCGGATTTATCATCTACCTTTTGCTGAATTACATCAGGAATGTTTTTCACCGTTGCAAAAAAATCAGCAAAACCTTTTCTTACCGTGCTGCGGCGGTTGCAATAGGAGTTTTTATACTTTCCTGCGAAAGCAATCTGTACAAGATTTTAGGCATAGATGCCACACCGATTTTTTCGGTTTCCACCTTTCACATATTGCTGACAGCATTTTTCGTTATATTTTGCATTAAATCTTCAAAATATCTTTGGACTAAGATTGGTGCTGTAATTTTATCCGGAGCAAACCTTTTGCTCCACGGAAAAACGGAAATATTCCACAGTGATGTATTGTCCTATATTGTTGCTGTGCTTATGGTGGCGACTGTCATTTTGTGTGGCTTTAGGAGTATAAACAAGCTGTTTTCGGTGCATATTCCTATCCGTGAAATTTTGTCCGACCTGAAAATTTGGGTGCTGTTTTTGCTTTTAACATTGGTACCTGCGTTGGTACTGAATCTTCAGTCCCTGCTCTTTGCCGCAAAGGGTACACTTTCAACGGTTATGTCCTTTGGCGGAGGAGATGCATATCTTGTAATTGCCGACGGCCTTTTTGTAGGTGACGGATGGTTAAGCGAGGATGTGTTTTACAGTCAGATTGTGTCTGTGGTTAACATTTTACCCGGCTCAATCCTTGCCAAAACCCTTACCGCCATTGGCTATGTCTATGGCTCACAGGCAGTTGGCTATGGCTTAGGCGGTGTTGCATTTGCCGTTGCCGGTGTAGGCTGTTCTGTTGCAGCATCCTGCGGAGTTTTTGGATTTATCTATTTGCTGTACGAGGAATTTGCAACATCAACTGTTTTCCGCACCTTTAGCAACTACATCCGACCTATTATTGCAGGGCTTCTGGGCAATGTAATGCTTGTGCTTATTAATCAAAGCAAGCAAACATCACTAAGCCTTAATATCCCACTGTGGATAGTCCTTGGAATGTTGTTTTTGCTGATTGTTGTCGATTTTATATTGGTGAAAAAAGCAAAGCTAAAACCGATTTATCTTATAGTTTTAAATATTATTTGCTCACTTTGCCTACTATTTTTTCTGTAAAAGAGAGTAAAAAATTAAGCCAAACAAACCGATAAAGTTTGTTTGGCTTTTGTAATTTGTATGGATTATAAATGTTCTGTATTACTCTATTTCCTGTTCAATAATTTCGGAGTTTAGCTCCAGTCCCCAGCCGTAGTACCAGGTGTTGTCAAACTGAATGTAGTACTCTGTTGATGGCATAAGGGTGGAGTCGTCAATGTAGCCCTCTTTTGAGTAATTGGTGTATTTGTAGGACGCATCAACCTTTGCCACCTTTTGAATGTCAATGTCAGCGTCGTAATAATCCTTGATTTCCTTTTCCACCTTATCTGCCTGTTCCTCTGTGACATCGGTGATTTCGGTGATTTCATACTCTGTGTCGCAGGTGTAGAAATTGCTTTTAACTATTTTTTCAAATTCCTTTTCACCGCCGAACTCACCCTCAATGTAATACTCGGGATATTTTTTCAGCTCGTACTCCATATCGTTGGTTTTGTCAGCCTTAACTATATTTTCAATACAACTGTTTATCCCCTCATAAAGCGGGTTGTCCTTGATTGTAGGAGTGCTTGGCTGGGTGGACTCATTAACATTAACATTAACTTCGCATCCTGTAAAAAACAGGGAAAAAGCAAGGATTACAGCGGTCAAAATAAGTGATGTTACTCTCTTTGTATTCATAACATACCTCCGTTCTTTTTATACTAATAATAACATAACAAGATCGG
>JBJEOZ010000140.1:0-6226 GCA_051880975.1 Ruminococcus sp. | reverse complement strand
ATGTTAACCTATACAATAGATATTCTATGAAAATAATAGATAGTTTTTTACATATAAGGTTGCAAGGAGGAAGTAAAAATGGCTTTTGAGTTAGAAAATGAACCAATGAATTATTTGCCTGTTATTAAGGTTATAGGTGTCGGTGGCGGTGGCGGTAACGCCATTAACCGAATGGTAGCTACCGAGGTACAAAATGTTGAATTTATCGCTGTCAACACAGATGAGCATGTTCTTCAGTTCTCCAAGGCTGACAAGAAGATTCAGATTGGCGAGAAAATTACAAGAGGTAAGGGCGCAGGTTCCCTTCCGCAAATCGGTCAGCAGGCTGCTGAGGAATCCAAGGACGAAATTGCAGCTCTCCTTAAGGATACAGATATGGTATTCGTTACTGCCGGTATGGGTGGTGGCACAGGTACAGGTGCTGCCCCTGTTGTTGCAAGTATTGCAAAGGAAATGGGTATCCTTACAGTTGCTGTTGTAACCAAGCCTTTTGCTTTTGAGGGTAAGAAGAGAATGGCTCAGGCAGAACAGGGTATTCAGGAGCTTGCAACATCTGTTGACTCTTTGATTATTGTTCCTAACGAAAGATTAAAATATTTCAGCGACCAGTCCATCACATTGAAAAATGCTTTCAGCATTGCCGATGATGTTCTCCGTCAGGGTGTTCAGAGTATTTCTGACCTTATCCTTGTTCCCGGTCTTGTTAACCTTGACTTTGCTGATGTTACAGCAATTATGAAGAATGCCGGATATGCTCATATGGGTATTGGTAAGGCTTCCGGTAAGGACAAGGCTACTCTTGCAGCAGAACAGGCTATTTCTTCTCCGCTTTTGGAAACAGCTATCGACGGTGCAAAGGGCGTTATCATCAATGTTACTGCATCTGCTGATATTTCACTTGAGGATATTGACACCGCTTCAACAATGATTTCTCAAAAGGCTTCAGAAGATGCTAACATTATCTGGGGTGCTGTTATCGACGAAAATATGGAGGACGAAATCAGCGTTACAGTTATTGCAACAGGCTTTAACGGAGATGACACAAGCGTTTCTGACGACAGAAAGCCTGCACTTAAGGACGCTAAGAAATCCGCTAAAAAGGAAGTTAAGCCTCAGGACGATGACGAGGACGATACTTTCTATGATATTATGTCAATCTTCAACAAATAATCAAATTCTGATTTTTAAGGGGCTGTGGTATAACAGCCCCTTTTATTATTACTATGGAAACACTGATTAAATCATTTGCACAGATTGTGCAGTCAGATTTTTTGTCGGTTAGTTCAAAAAACCACAGGAATACTGACGTATTGCGAGGATTTTTTGGGCTAACCGGCGGAAAATATGCGCACAAGATGTGTAAAGTGATTTATTCAGTGTTTCCATATCTTTACTTTTTGATTTGATAGTGTTATATTATATCTGTGGACTGTATTATCGTGTTGTAAACGGTACCATATAATGATTTTATTTATTAACCTTTACAGCTTATATCCGTAAGGAATAGGACCGGGTTGTCACCTGTAAAAGGGTGATATGGATTTGCAATATAAATGATTTATAAATAAATATGTTATTTCGGTTGTGTTTCCTTATATTGAAGTATAAGAATACGGTGCGTTATATGATCAGTCCATCCTCTATTTGCCATAAAGTAATATGGTGAAACAGCAGGTGGATTTTTTACTTTATAAAAGAGAAAAATAAAAAAGGATTATTCATCCCTTGAAAACATTTTGAAAGGAAAAGAATATGAAGAAGAATAATGTGGCAACCTTTGCAAAGATGAAGAAGAATAACGAGAAAATTACAATGCTCACCTCCTACGATTACTCCACAGCAAAGCTGGTGGATAACTCCGGCGTTAATGCAATTTTGGTTGGGGACAGCCTTGGCAACGTTATGCTTGGCTATGAGGACACAGTTTCCGTTACAATGGAGGATATGATTACCTTTGGCAGTGCAGTTTCAAGAGCCTGTAAAAATGCTATGGTGGTAATTGATATGCCCTTTATGTCCTATCAAATTTCCGATGAACAGGCACTTGAAAATGCCGGCAGACTGATGAAAGAGGCAAGGGCAAACGCTGTTAAGCTGGAGGGAGGCATAGAGGTTTGCAGTCAGATTAGAAAAATCACAAACGCCGGTATTCCTGTTATGGCTCATATCGGTATGACACCTCAAAGTGTAAATGCCTTTGGCGGTTTTAAGGTACAGGGCAAGGATATTGAAAATGCAAAGAAAATAGTCGAGGATGCACTTGCAGTAGAAAAGGCAGGGGCGTTTGCCGTAGTAATTGAATGTGTACCGGCAGATTTGGCGGAGTATATTTCCAAAAAACTGACTATTCCAACAATCGGAATCGGTGCGGGTAAGGGAACAGACGGTCAGGTGCTTGTATATCAGGATATGCTTGGTATGTTCAGCGACTATGTTCCAAAGTTTGTAAAGCACTATGCAAAGGTCGGGGAAATTATGCAAAATGCCTTTGAGGAATACGATAAAGAGGTAAAGAACGGTGCTTTCCCAAGTGAGGAGCATATTTTCGCCATTGATGAAAGTGTTATGAATGAAATTAAAAAATAATAATACAGGAAAGAGGATGAGCAATTTGAAAATTGCAACTACAATTAAGGAAGTAAGAGATACCGTCAAGGAATGGAAAAGTCAGGGGCTTACGGTAGGTCTTGTGCCCACAATGGGCTACCTCCACGAAGGACACGGAAGTCTTATTAAAACCTCTGCATCAGAGTGTGACAAAACAGTTGTAAGCGTTTTCCTGAATCCAACACAGTTTGCCCCTAACGAGGATTTGGAGTCATACCCAAGGGACTTTGAACAGGATAAGGTATTGTGCGAAAAAATGGGCGCTGACCTTGTTTTCCACCCTGAGGTAAGCGAGATGTATGAGCAGGATAACGCAACATTTGTGGAAATACTTTCAGAAATGCCGAAACAGCTCTGCGGAAAAACCCGTCCAATCCACTTTAGAGGTGTTTGCACAGTTGTATCAAAGCTGTTTAACATAGTTACCCCAGACAAGGCATTCTTTGGAGAAAAGGACGCACAACAGCTTGCAATAATCAAAAGAATGGTTAGGGATATGTCCTACGGTATAGAGATTGTGGGCTGTCCTATTATCAGGGAGGAGGACGGTCTTGCTAAGTCAAGCCGTAACACCTACCTTAATGAGGAGGAGAGAAAGTCGGCTCTGTGCCTTTCCAAGGCAATCTTTTTAGGTCAAAGCCTTGTTGAAAACGGGGAAACAGATGCCAACAAGGTGCTTGAAGAAATGAAAAACCTTATAAATAAGGAGCCTTTGGCAAGGATAGATTATGTTGAGGCTGTTGACGGTATGACAATGATGCCTGTTGACAAAATCGAAAAGGACACCCTTGTAGCAATGGCAGTTTACATTGGAAAAACAAGATTGATTGATAACTTTTCTGTAAAATAATACTCATAATGTAAAATTACATAGCAATACAAAGAACAAACCGTCTGTCGCCAGACGGTTTTTCTTATGTCTAATATTTTTGGAAAAAATTATTCTTCCATCTGTTTTCCTAAAAAGGCGGCGGCACTTTGGCAAAGCTTAATTTCGGCGTCAGTTGGGATTTTTACTGTGTCGCTTTGGAGCATACAAACAGACCCTGTCACATCACCTGATGCAATGATAGGATAAATAATTGATGCAGGAGAGTCAATTCCCTCCACAGGGAGAGTGTCGCCGTTGCTGTTTTCTGTGGCGGTGTAGCTCCTGCGTTGCTCCATATAGTTTTCAAGTGTTTGGGTAACTCGTCTTTCCATATATTCACGGCGACTTGCCCCTGCAACTGCAATTACGTGGTCACGGTCTGTAATAACCGTTGGCATTTGGCTTATTCTTGTCAGCACCTCTGCATATTGGGTTGCAAAGTTGCCCAGCTCCCCAACAGGAGAATATTTCTTAAAGACAACCTCCCCGTCAGTAGCGGTGAAAATTTCCAGCGGGTCGCCCTCTCTGATACGGAGAGTTCGTCTGATTTCCTTAGGAATAACAACCCTGCCCAAGTCGTCAATTCTTCTTACAATTCCGGTGGCTTTCATATATATAACATTTCCTTTCATCAAATTAATGGTTTTTGAACCCAGTAATATTATCTGTAAGTAAATTTTGACTATGCCAAAAAATATAAGGTTTATTTTGGAAATTGAATTTTTCATAAATAAAATGTTGTGCTTTTATAACCAAAATTAATAAAAAATACGCTATGCTTTCGCATAACGCATTGATATGTTATTCAGTTAGTGATTGGAGAGAAAATTATATTACGATTAACAAACTTTACATTGTAGCTTAGCAAATTCTCTTTTTCGTACAACAAGGTAGGCTATTGTAACAGCTACACCTGTTATTACCCAAGAAACAGGATATACAGTGAGAAGTGTGCTGTATGTGTGCTGAATGTTAAAGGCTGTGTAAATCCAAACTATTCGGAAAACCACCGAGCCGAAAATTGTGATAACTGCAGGGAAGAATGAATGTCCCAATCCCCTAAGGGCAGCACAGCTTACCTCGTATGAGGTGGTTAAAAGTTCAAGGAGCATTACAATTTTCATCCTCATAATTGCGTATTCAATAACCTGTGGATTTGTTGTAAAGAATTTAATGAATACATTACTTCCTGCCATAAATATTACGCTGACAATTCCACAGGTTAGGCATCCAAACAGCATACACAGTCGGAAAACTCTTTTACAGCGGTCGAATTTTAATGCGCCGTAGTTTTGGCTTGTAAATGTGACTGCTGTCTGGCTGAATGCACACACTATGTAGTATGTTATGTATTCAAAGTTCAGCTCGGCAGAGGAACCTGCAACTGCATCTGAACCAAGACTGTTGACAGCAGACTGAATATATACGTTGGAAAAGGAGAATACCATACCCTGTATGCCGGCCGGTAATCCTATCATCATTATCTTTTTTAGATGTATTCTGTCTATATGTATTTTTCTTAGGTCGATTTTAATGCTTGAATTTTCCTCTTTAATCAAATAGTACATTACAAGAAACGCACTTACAGCGTCGGCAACCACAGTTGCAATTCCAACACCGGCTACACTCATATCAAAACAGATTACAAGGATAAAGTTTAAAACCACATTTACACCACCGGAAATAAACAGGCAGTACAGCGGACGCTTTGTGTCGCCGATACTTCTCAGAATAGCAGAGCCAAAGTTGTAAAGCATAAGGAATGGTGTTCCTAAGAAGTAAATCTTCAAATATGTTGAGGCAAGGTCGATAACATCATCAGGTGTGTTCATCAGGGACAAAATTGCCCTTGAAGTAAGCTGACCGATAGCTAAAAGTAAAAAACCGCAAATTAACGCAAGGGCAATAACTGTGTGAGCGGCACTGTTTGCCTTGTGCTTTTCGTTTTGTCCTATGTATCGTGAAATGAGGACATTTGCACCAACTGCAAGACCTGTAAACAACAAAACCATAAGATTGATGATAGGCCCGTTACTTCCCACAGCGGCAAGTGCCTGACTGCTTGAGAATCTGCCCACAACAGCAATATCGGTAGAATTAAAAAGCTGTTGCAAAATACTGCTTCCTGCCAAGGGGAGAGCAAACATCAGTATTTTTTTGCCCAAAGGACCTTCAACCATATTAATCTGATGTGCATTGTGCCTTTTTATTCTTTGCATTATTGTCATTACCTCCCGGTTTCCTGTACCGTCTAATATTGTAGTCCTCTAAAATTCAAGAAACAAGAGCAATAACTAAGCATATAATTTGGACATTGGGCAAAAATTTTATTGAATTTATCCAACTTGGGGCAAAAAAACAGGGATTTTGATGTTTGAAAAACAGATTAATAGTTTTGGAACGGAATAATTTTACAGAAAACACTTGTGATAATGATGAAATAGTTTTAATTTTCTATTTAATCCTATTATATGAAATAAATATATGTTTATTTGCAATGATTATTATTGACAATCCTGAAAACACGTAAAAAATGTGGGAAACAAAGAAAATTCAACATATATCAAAAATAATTATCCTTTTTGAGGAAAATAGGGCATAAAGGTAGAAATGTATAAATAACCTTAAATTATAGGTGCAAATAATAAATAAATTTATTTATATTGTTAAAAATATTTGTGTATTTGTTATAATGCACAATAAAACGACCTTTCTTTTGTTTATTCCTACAAATCTGCGAAACAAGAT
>JBJEOZ010000139.1:0-6320 GCA_051880975.1 Ruminococcus sp. | reverse complement strand
CTCCGAAGAAGTCGCCGGGACCTCTTAACTTTAAATCCTCGTCTGCAATTTCAAAACCGTTTGAGGTGCGTTTCATTGTTTCAAGTCTTTTTTGGGTGTCGGGGGAATTACTGTCGGACACAAGAATACAGTAGCTTTTTTCACTTCCTCTGCCCACTCGTCCTCTAAGCTGGTGGAGCTGAGAAAGACCGAATCTCTCTGCATTTTCTATCATTATAATATTTGCGTTTGGAACATCCACTCCCACCTCGATTACGGTGGTGGAAACAAGTACCATAAGTTCTCTGTCCTTGAAATCAGTCATAACCTTTTCTTTGTCGGCAGACTTCATTTTTCCGTGGAGAACACCAATGGGAACATCTCTGAAAATGTCATTCATCATCAGCATTTGTGCGTAATCTTCGGCAGAAATTACACCATTGGGAGTGTTTTCACCCTCCTCAACAAGAGGACAAACTATGTAGCACTGTCTTCCCTCGTCAACATTTTTGCGGATAAAGCCCAGTGCCCTATTTCGCTTGTTGCTGTCTATTAGCAATGTGTCAATCACCTGTCTGCCCGGTGGCAATTCGTCAATTATGGAAATATCCAAGTCACCATAAATGATTAGTCCCAATGTTCTTGGTATTGGTGTTGCACTCATAACGAGAATGTGAGGGTGGTGACCTTTTAGGAGCAACTCCGACCTTTGTGAAACACCAAAGCGGTGCTGTTCGTCAGTTACCGCCAAAGCAAGATTTTTAAAGCAGGTGTCCTTTGTCAGCAGTGCGTGAGTGCCGATAATTAGCTGGATTTCTCCCCTTGCAAGCTGTTCACGGACTGTCTTTTTATTTTTTGGTGTCATAGAGCCTGTGAGTAGTCCCACATTTATCCCTGTTCCCTCTAAAATTTTGGAAATACTCTCATAGTGCTGTTGAGCAAGAATTTCTGTTGGTGCCATAAATGCACATTGATAACCGTTTTTGATTACTGTGTGGCACACTGCACAGGCTACCGCAGTTTTACCAGAGCCAACATCTCCTTGAACAAGGCGGTTCATTGGGGATTTTTTGTTTAGCATATCATTTATGCAGTCGTCTATTGCTCGTCTTTGTGCATTTGTAAGGTTATATGGCAAACAGGATAAAAAGTCGTTTATATAATTCTTTTTAAGAATTATTCCGTTTTCTTCTTTTTTATTCTTTTTCAGAAATTTAATCCCTAAATTTAGTATCAATAGCTCCTCAAAAACAAGTCGTCTGCGAGCCATAAAAAGCTCGTCATGGTCGGTGGGGAAATGTATTTTTCGTATGGCAAAATCAAGACTTTGCAAGTTGTACTTATCCCTCACCCAAAGGGGTAGAGGGTCGTTTATTTTTGAGGGTAAAAGCTCAATACTCTGCCTTACTGCATCAGCAACAAACCTGTTTGCAAGTCCTGCTGTCAGGTGGTAAATCGGGTGAATTGACGCACCTTTTTCTGTTTCCTGAAAGGTTGGTGCAATCATTTGAAGTCCGTTTAGTGTGTTTGTTATTTTTCCGAAAAAGAAATATTCCTTATCGGTTTTAATCATTTGACTGATGTATCTGTTATTAAAGTAAAGGAGAGTAACAGCACCTGTGCTGTCGTAAGCCATAGTTTTGCAGATAAGCTTTTTGCTACCCTTTGCAAAATTTACAGAAAAAGGACTGCCGATAAAAGCCTTGATACACACATTTTCTCCATATGGTGCATCACAAATCGGTGTGGGGGTACTCCAGTCCTCATAGTTCCTTGGGTAATAACGCAATAGCTGACCAACAGAATAAATGCCAAGGTTATGGAACTGCTCTGCCCTTTTTGCACCTATCCCCTTTAAGTCTTCAATTTTTTTACTAAAAAGACTTGCCATAACTTACCTCAAATACGAATCTTCTGAACTATAAAAAGGCAGGTAAACCCTGCCTTTTCATTATATTTCAAATTTAACTAATAATCAATACTTCAATTAATACTCAACGCCAAGGATGTAGTAATAGATTGGCTGGTCGCCCTTGATAAGAGAAATATCAACGGACTCACCGTACTTTTCGCTGACAGCCTCATACGCCTCGTTTGCCTCTTCCTCGGAAATATCTTCACCGTAGATAAGGGTTACAAATGATGCGTCCTTTTTGATTACCTCTTTGCACAGCTTAAGGAGAGCCTTTTGGGATGACTTTTCGCAGACTGTGAGCTTACCGTCCTTAAGTCCGATAATCTCCCCTTCCTTGATTTTCTTTCCGCCAAATTCGCTGTCCCTTGCGGCAAAGGTAATCTGTCCTGTTACAACGTTTTTGATGCTACTCTTCATAGCCTCAACATTTTCTTCCACAGTCAATGTGTCGTCATAGCAAATGAGGGCAGTAAGACCTTGAGAAATTGTCTTTGACTCAATTACAAACACATTTCTGTCATCAATCATATCA
Source organism: Ruminococcus sp. (assembly GCA_051880975.1). Taxonomy (GTDB): domain Bacteria; phylum Bacillota; class Clostridia; order Oscillospirales; family Acutalibacteraceae; genus Ruminococcoides. Next base: position 3,894 of record JBJEOZ010000139.1, on the reverse strand, counting down.
ACAGCCTGTTTAGCCGCCATAACAATGTTTTTGTTGTTAGGGAGAACTACAACATTCTTTGCCGGTGTAGCAAGTATAGCCTCATAAATGTCGTCTGTTGATGGGTTCATACTTTGACCGCCTGAAACAATATGGTTACATCCCATATCCTTAAACAGCTCTGTAAGTCCCTCACCCGCTGCAACGGAAACAAATCCGATTTCTTCTGTTGGCTCTGCCTTTTCAAGCTTAGCCTTAACAGGTGACTTTTCACCGGCATTTTTGTGCTGTTCTTTCATATTTTCAACCTTGACAGTAAGTAACTGACCATACTTAAGTCCGTGCTGTAAAGCGTCACCGGGATTGTCTGTGTGAACGTGAACCTTTACAATTTCTTCATCATCCACTACAACTACACAGTCACCTATTGTCATAAGGTATTCCCTAAGTTCGTTTGTATCGGAAGAAGGGTCATCTCTGCCAACAATAAACTCTGTGCAATATGTGAAGTTGATAACCTCGTCAAACTGAGCTGCTGCACTGTCAAAGGAGTCAACTGTTGCATCTTCAGCGGAATTTTCGGTGCTTAGCTCAACCATTTTACCCTCAGCCAAATAGGAAAGCATACCCTGGAAGATAACAAGAAGTCCCTTTCCGCCTGCGTCAACTACTCCTGCTTTTTTAAGGGCAGGGAGAAATTTTGGAGTTAATGCAAGAGCCTCCTCCGCAGCAGAAACAACATCAGTCCAAACGGCAACTGCATCGCCTGTTTCGGTAATTGTTTTCATACCGCCCTCGTATGCCATTCTTGCAACTGTAAGGATTGTTCCCTCTGTTGGCTTTGTTACTGCTTTGTATGCCTCTTCAACACCGATGCCCAAAGCATCAACCAAGTCTTCACCGTTTGCTTCACTCTTACCGGCAAGACCCTTGGCAAAGCCACGGAATATGATAGAGAGGATAACACCCGAGTTACCACGGGCACCTCTAAGCATTGCTGATGCTGTTTTGGAGGCAACATCGCAAATATCCGCATCCTGCATTTTCTTAAGCTCTTCTGCGGCTGCAGTAATTGTCATTGACATATTTGTACCGGTGTCACCGTCAGGAACAGGGAAAATGTTAAGGTCATTAAGCTCCTGTTTCTGTGAACATATATTGTTGGCACCGGAAATGATTGCATCTCTAAAAATATTACCGTTAATCATTTCATCACATCCTATCCTTGGTGAACGAATTTAGGAAACACTGACTAAATCTATTTTACATATTGTAAACACAGTGATTTCTTTCATACCGTATAATTATAACATAAAATTAGGGCTTGTACAAGGCAAGCCCTATAAAAAAATTAGGTAAATATTACGAATTTCATTATCTATATTAGACAATATTATTATCATTGTCAATCAATAGTAATACCTATGCACAAAACACCAAGGAAATAAACATTTTTTATTTTTTGTTCATAAATACAACAGAAAGGGTTTATTCCTCTACCGCTTTTACAACAAAGCTGATTGCTGTTCTTTCTTCGTCATTTATCTTAACCTTTACAAAGTCAGGGATACAAACAATGCCACATTCAGGGGCAAGGTAGCTCTTTGCAACTGCAATGGACTTTACCGCCTGATTTGTTGCGCCTGCACCCACAGCCTGAATCTCAACCTCTCCGTTTTCTCTGATAACACCTGCAATAGCCCCGGCAACAGAAGTTGTTACTGACTTTGCTGATACCTTTAAAGTTTCCATATTACGCCTCCGTAAAATTAATTCATCATTATTATATTAGAAATTTATGGTAATTTCAAGAGGTAATATGAATTTTAGTAAAATTTTATCGCAATTCCAAAATTTCTGTATCTACTGTTTTGCCTGTGCTTTCGTCAATATCAAATATTATACAATCCATTTTACATTCTCCCTCTCCATAGTCAAATCTCTGAGGTAGCTTGTTTCTTAGTTTGTTAATGATTATTTCAGGCTTAACTCCCAAAACGGAATTAACCGGTCCTGTCATTCCCACATCTGTGATGTAGCCTGTTCCATTTGGCAAAATCTCGTTATCCGATGTTTGAACATGGGTATGAGTACCGAAAACTGCTGACACCTTTCCGTCAAGGTAAAATCCCATTGCCCTTTTTTCACCTGTTGCCTCGGCGTGGAAGTCTACAACAGTAATTTTGCAGTCCTTAACCTTTTCCAAAACCTTATCCATAGTCCTAAATGGACAGTCAAGGATATTGTCCATAAAGGAATTACCCATAACATTAATGACACCAACAGAAATTCTGCCCATATCGAATATGCAGTAGCCTACTCCCGGAGTGGTTGAGTCGGGAAAATTAGCAGGACGGATGATGTATTCCTTTTCATCCAAATAGGAGTAAAACTCCTTTCGTCTAAATGCGTGATTACCCAAGGTTATCACATCCACTCCGCTGGATAAAATAAAATCGGCAGATGATGGGGTTATTCCGTTTCCGTCACTACTGTTTTCACCGTTACAAATTGTCATATCAATTTTTTTCAGCTTTTTAAGGGAAGGCAGTCTTTGACGCAAAAATTCGCTACCCACCTTGCCTACTACATCACCTATGCACAAAATTCTCATTACAACACAACTTTCATTATTCTTTGGCTTACTCGCCTTTATCTATTAATATGGATTTATTTATCAGTTATTATATTTGATTATATCACAAAAGAATGCTTTTAGGCAACAGTTCTACATCACTGAACAATAATTTCAGATGTTTCTGCAATATTTTCTACTACTGTATATTTTGTGTTCATATAGTAGTAGTTTTTATCCTGGAAAAAACTATTCTCTCGTTTTTCAATATCCTTTCCTCTTAGGCAAAAGGTTTCCCACAGGGATGCATACTTTTTTAGGGATTTTTTATTTTCTTTCAAAGAAATTTCTTTGTTCTCAATCCCCGATATATATTCCCGTGTTATGAAAAGAGGAAGATTGGTTTTGTTAATCTCCATAACCTCTCTTTTTGTGACAGAATAATAGCTTTGCCATGGGATAGAGTCAAAGTCAACAGGAAAAGAAAACCACAGCAAATTCGCCCTTCTCCGTTCCATAGTTTCCCCTGTTTTTAAGGGCATTACTCTTTTTTTAGGGAGTTTGAATGTTTTTTCGTAGTGAGTTCTTCCGAAAACTTCTGCCTCTGCCGGAACTATTCGGCTGTTGCCTTGGGTGTCCTGCATAATTCCGCTGACAAGGAGCTGACCTTTGATAACAGCAGAACCCTTCTTAACCATTTTAGTGCCGTTAAGCACATTTGTTTTTACTACTAAGGCATCCTTTTTTGACTTTACATTACAGGGCTTTTTGCTACGCATTTTCTTTGGCGGTTGATACTTTTCCTTAACCTCAATGTCAGCCTTGCAGGAGGTTATATTTATGGAAATCCACCTTATTTTGGGAAGTTCCTCAATGACCTTTCGCCCTGTTGCCTTTACATCAATTCCATTTGTATAGGCACCGCTGTAAACCCCCTTATCCCTTAACACACTTAAAATCTCTGTGGTGGGAATTTCCTTGTTTCCGCTGACATTGACTATCCAGATAAATTTTGAAAACAGAGATAAAAGGAGAATAAATAATATTGCTCCAATGAACAGACCTACTCTGCCCCTGTACTGCCTTATTAAAAAGGGCAGACCGTATCTGTTTTGCACCCTTGTTTTAATGCCTGTTTTATTAAGGTAAAACCTTAGCCTTTTGTAGTCCTTAACAGGCATACTAAGGGTAAGTCCTCCGTTTTCAGGGATAATATCCCAGTATAAAAATCCGTTTTTGTTCAGTATGTTAATTAACCTCTCCGTAAATTTTCCGCTGGCAAAAACAGAAACATATCCACGGAGAAATCTGATTATCTTTAATATCAAAACAACACCTAC
>JBJEOZ010000138.1:0-6368 GCA_051880975.1 Ruminococcus sp. | reverse complement strand
GAAGGTGACGGAGAAGTAATGGCAGAGGCAGCTCCGGGTGCAGAAAAGGAAGAAGACTTAGTGACAGTTACTTATGCTTCCGATGTTACTTTTGAAATTATTACAATGGACATGGCGAGTCTTACAGAAATATCCAGAGAGGGTACGGATAAAGAGAGTATCAAAAAGCAGACAAGTGTATTGATATTCGGAAGCTGTCAGGACACTTATCATTGGACTGCTGATAAAGTGGTGATTCTGAGATGGAAGTAAGGTGGAAGTTATGAATTTTGTGAAACGGGCAATGTGTTATGTCCGTAGAAAATCAGGAAAGTCAGTATTATTGTTCTTTCTTTTTCTTGTTGCGGACATTACCATACTAGGAACATTAGCTATTTTAGATACCTCATCGGGTATCAATGATGAGATACGCAGACAGACAAATGCGAAAGTTGTGATAGAAAGTCTGGAAGTAAATAGAAGTCTTACAGAGCAGGATTATTTAAAGCTATTGGATATAGCCAGTATAAACAGTATGAACCGTATGGCAAAGTGTACTTTGTATCCGAATGGTTTTGCACCGATTACAGGAGCTGATGAGAGCGAAATAGGACAGGTGTGTCTGATTGGTTTTGATGATATGGAAAAGGATAGTCCATTTACGGAAAATGTATGCCGACTTGTGGCAGGTGAATTTGCAAAGGATGAAAATGAAATCGTCATCAATCAGCATCTGGCGGAACAGAATCAGATTGAAATTGGAGATGAACTCTACTTTATTTCAGGAAATGAGGATGGAAGTGCGAGAGTAACGGGTTTTTATCTGACCGGAAACGAAAGAAAGCAGACAGAAAATGTTTTGACGATAAACCGCATTGAAAATCAGATATATACCAATCTTTCCTTTGCTGTTGAAATGGGAGCAGAAAGGTATGAAAAAATCATTGCGTATGTGAATAATCCGGAGCAGTTATCCGAAACAGCAGATCTGATTGGAAACACTCTTGGAGAGGGACTTGGTATCAGTACACAAGATACCATGTATCAGAAAATGAAATTTTCTATTATGCAGATAGAACGGGTAACAAAACTTGTTTTCGGCTTAACGGTGATGACCAGTATCTTTGTTGTAGGAATGCTTTTGTGTATGTGGATGAGAAACCGCAAAGTGGAAATTGCGGTATTTATAAGTCTTGGTATACCAAAATTAGAAGTGTTTTTGCAGATGATGACAGAGATTGTTTGTATCTACTCCTTAAGCTGTATGATGTCAGCAGGAGTATTTCGTGCAATCATACCATTTTTGTCAGAACTCATGGGAGGTATGGATGGGGTTCGTATGAATCTTGTATTTTCCATGCGAAATGTATGGAAAGTATGGGGAATAGGAGTAATCGTTTTAACACTGATTACTTTAATTGTTATGCTGCCATGCCTTACAAAGAAAATAAAAGATACCTTATCAGAAATGGAGGGATAGGAATGAATGTATTTCAACTTGGAATCCGTTCTGTTGTCAGAAAGCCTGTAAAAAGTATGTTATTATTATTGATTGTGTTTGTGTCGGCGAGTTTTATTTATGCAGGTTTTGCCTGTCAAAATGCCAGCATACAGACACAAAATGAAGGAAAACAGGCGATTGGCGGGAGCTTTCGGCTAGAGGGAAATGAAGCAAACCGAAAAGCAAGAATTGAAGTGTTGTCTGCAAAGATTGGGGAGACTGTCAATGGAAGTCTGGACGGATATCATCAGGAACAGTTACCAAGCGGAGAGTGGATGGTGTGGACAGATAATTCTTTTGAAACACTCACATATGAGGATATCGTAAAAATATCAGAAGTGGACGGCGTTTCTGATTTTAATATTACTACTGCCAATACGGTTGTAAATCCAGTTAATTTCCAGAGAATTGAAGATAAGGATGTAGACCAGAGTTCTGACCAGTTAGGCGTTTCCCTGCGTGGTAATCTGCAGATGAAATATGATTTTGATGTGCAAAATGGAAATATTGTGGTAAACGATGGTCGTATGATTAACCGGGAAGATAAGGATGTCTGTGTGATTTCTCGGGAACTTGCAGAATTGAACGGACTGAAAGTAGGAGACAGACTGGAGTTTAATAATTGGAAAGAAAGGGAAACTTCTACGCCTTATTCTGCTGAAATAATAGGTATTTATGATTTTGTACAGAAAATTACTCCAATTATGTCTGGAGATAGTTACAGGGCAGAAAATATCATATTTACAGATTTGCGTTTCCCTGAAAAAGCAGAAGGATGTGAGGATGAACCGCTGTATCAGTATGCTACCTTCTGGGTGGAAGATGTTAATGAATATGAAACTGTGAGAGAAAGAATCAAATCCGTAGATATTGGATGGGAAAAATATGATTTTCTTGATAATACCGGTATGAGCGACACAATGGCAGAGAATTTTAATGATTTAAGTAAGGTAAGCTCCCTGATTCTTGTATTTGTCATGGTATCAAGTGTTCTTATTCTGCTTTTTGTATTCCTGTTTTGGATGAAAAACCGGGTACATGAGATGGGTGTTCTGTTATCTATCGGGAAAGGAAAGGGAACGATTGTATTACAGGTATTAATGGAAGGGTTATTGATTGGTGCAGTTGCATTTGTTCTGGCTACTTTCTCAGCACCTTTTGTGTCAAAGCAGGTTGCTGACTACCTTGTTGGTTATCAGCTACAGGAAGAATTGGAACGAAATCAGGCAGAAGAAGGAATGGTTGCAAAGTCTGTTACAGAGACGGAAAGCAGTGTGGTAGGTGTGTCTGTGAATATTGGAACGGAAGTAGTTTTTTTTACTGCCATCTCCACAATGGGAATGATTGTAGTTTCTGTTTTGGGTTCTGGTATTTATATTGCAAGTCAGAAGCCAAAGGATATTTTGAGCAAGATGAGTTAAAGGAGTGAGCGTATGTTAGAACTGAAAAATATTTCTTATTTTTATAAATCACAAAAAGATAAAATGGTCTTAGATCAGATTTCTTATCAGTTTGAGAAAGGAAAGATGTATGCCATTCTTGGCGCAAGCGGCAGTGGTAAAACAACTCTTTTATCGTTGCTTGCAGGATTAGATTCTCCGATATCCGGAGAGATTGACATGAATGGAGAAAATATCGAGGAAAAAGGATTGGCAAACCACAGAAAAAATCATATTTCATTGGTGTTTCAGAATTATAATCTGATCGATTATCTGACACCTGTGGAAAATGTAAAGCTCGGAGGAAACGCTGATGCAGAGATACTTTTGACACAGATGGGAATTGATAAATCTACGAGAAAGAGAAATGTAATGCAGCTTTCCGGTGGTCAGCAGCAACGTGTGGCAATCGCAAGAGCGTTGGCAAGTAAAGCGCCAGTGTTACTTGCTGATGAGCCGACAGGAAATCTGGATGAAGATACTGCAAAGGATATTGTCGAGATTTTTAAAAGTCTTGCACATGAACAGGACAAATGCGTGATTGTGGTTACTCATAGTAAGGATCTGGCAGAGGAAGCAGATGTCATTTTGACTTTGAAGCAAGGAACAGTGGTAGCAACTGAGGATACTGTATTGGATGAAAAGATAAGGGAGGGACTTATGGAGCAAGCTGAAAGATTTTCAGTTCCGGAGGATCTAAAAGATAAAATAATGAAAGAGATTGAAAAACAAAACAATTAAGTTACTCATGTCAAAATTACGTAGAATGTCGTACCTGAATGGAAAGAGCAGATAGATCTTAGTTGTCTTTTTTTACGAAATGGTCATTTGGTGCAACAAATAGTCATCTGGTGCAGTGAATTAACGATAACAAATGCTTTTTCCGATATAATAAATAAAATATGTGATTGGAAATGAGGAAAAGCATGAACATTATTATTTGCGATGATAGTCAGAATGACAGGAAAATTTTAATAGACCTATTGCAAAGCTATGCACAGGAAAAGAAGCAGTGTTTTGAAATGATTGAGTATGATTCAGGAGCCAGTCTTTGTGAGGATGAATCTGCATTACAGAAGTGCCAGCTTGTGTTTCTGGACATCAATATGGAAGATATGGACGGTCTGAAAGCCGCTATGAAAATAAAGGAAGAGTATCCGAAACTTCCTGTTGTTCTGGTAACTGCATACATGAATTATGCGTTGGATGGATATAAGGTAAAGGCAAGCCGGTTTCTGCTAAAGGATAATCTGGCTGAAACAATCGGCGAGTGCATGGATGATCTTATCGTGGAGATTCAGAAAAACAGCCGGATTTTGGAGTTTTCCTTTGTGGAGGGAACGATAAAGCTTCATGCAGACGACATTATTTACATTGAGACAGCCAGACATAAAAATATATTTTACACGGAAAAAGGCTGCTATAGCATCTATAAAAAGCTGGATGAACTGGAAGCAGAATTAAAAGACATGGGGTTTGTAAGGATACATTTAAGCTTTCTTGTAAATATGCGTTATATTGCGAAGATCAGCAGTTATGTTCTTATCCTGACAACAGGAAAAGAGATTTCGGTTCCGAAGTCCAGATATGCACAGGTAAAGCGGCAGTACATGCTGTTTAAGGGGGAAGAGTGATTATGGAAATAGGACTGTGGTTACTTTCGTTTTTCCTCATGGCGATAGAGACATGGGGAAGCATATATTTTTTCGATATCTTCATGGAAAGGAAAAGGACGGGGCGGCTGGAGAGGAGCAGGTATATTGTTTTGTATTTAGCTACTGTGACCGTACCGTTCCTGGCAGAATACCTTGATTCAATGGGAATCAAGGCGTTGCTGGTAATTTTGGTTTATATAGTATTCTGCAAGGTGTATTATTGGGCAGACTGGCAACATTGCATTTTCTTTTCAAGTTTGAATTATTCGATGTTATTTTTGGCAGACCTCCTGTCATTACAAATCGAGAACATATTGATTATTAAGAATGAAATGTATGTTTCAGAACTTACGTATCTGATTCTGCCTGCAAAATTGGTTTGGATCTGCCTGATTTTTATATTGAGGAAAATATGGAAAGGAAAGAACAACTATGAGGGGCTTTCTCATAAGGAATGGTGGAAATTTGGCATGATGCCGCTGTTTACGGCAACAGCTATGCTGCTCATGTATTACTGTTACAGCAGCGACAAAAAGGTACAAGCTTCCTACCTTTTCCTCACAGTAGGATTGATTGTGATGAATTTCCTTGTGATGGAGCTGATGCAGGACATCCTTGAGAAGGGAGAACTATTACGGGAAAGTACGCTGACAGATCAGAAGAAAGAAAGTCAGCTTGCATATTACCGGGATATGCAGACAGTATATGAGCGGCAGGGGAGAAAGATGCATGATTATAAAAACCAGATAAGGACAATACAGGTTCTGATAAAGGAAGGTGACCCGCAGGCAGCCGCCACGCTTGCGGAGCGGCTGACGGAGAGTATATTGGTGGAGATGTCAGCGGTCAATACGAACCATCCTGTCGTGAACGCAGTCCTGAACCAAAAGTTTCATTTAGCAAGGGAGCAGGGGACTTCCATGATATTCAAGGTAGGCGACATGAGTGGAATGCGGTTGAACGAGGAGGAAACGGTCATCCTGTTGTCCAACCTTCTGGACAATGCCATTCATGAGTGTGTAAAGGTCGTAAAGGCGGGGAGAAAAGCCGTTATCCATATCAAGCTGGTTCAGGAAGGCGGGAAGATAATTTTCTCTGTAAAGAATCCTGTCGTGGAAAAAGTACAAATCACGGACGGCATCGTGCTGGATTCCAATGGCGGGATGCATGGCATCGGTCTGTCGAATGTAAAAGCTGTTGTGGATAAATACGGCGGAGACTTTGTCATTTCATGTGACTCAGAGAAGTTCCAAGCGGTGGTGATGCTTTAAATGTTATGGTCATGTGGTGTAATAAATAGTCATTTGGTGCAATCTGGGTAGGAAAAGCAGAAACATCCGCCGATGGATTTTATGAAGTGGCATACTTTATATGAAGGCCAAGGTTGGCAAAAAATATTTTATATCAAGGAGGATGATGTTATGGATGTTTCAAATGTAGGAGCGGCGGGCGGTTATCAGTACCAGTCGAAAACAGCAAAGGATTTTAAAGAGGAAGTCAGAAATATGCCGGATTCCGAAAAGAAAGATTTGGGTGTGATTGTTGAAATTTCAAAGGATGCACCCGAAGCGCAGAGGCTATCGGAAGCGGTTCAGCAGAGGATACAAAGCGGAGAACGTGGGAAATGCACCAATACAGCACATAGGGTAATCGGGAGCGGTACAAATGGAATGGTGAGATTTTACGGTGCAAGCGTGACAAAGGAACAGAGCGATAAACTCCAAAGCGTGATCAAGGACTTGGAAGAACAGCCGAACGGAAACTTAGGTGATGCATGGAACGTGGGAGCCTATG
>JBJEOZ010000137.1:0-6381 GCA_051880975.1 Ruminococcus sp. | reverse complement strand
TTCGCTCCCTCAGTCGCCTTTGGCGACAGCTCCCTCATCCGATGGAGCCTTTGTTAAGTTCATAATTTTCCTATAACCTATTAGTGTCGATTTATGCACTACTGCTTTCCTTTAAGATTCCTCGACAAGCTCGGAATGACAGGGCAGGACTTTTGTTTCTTGACCTTGTGTTTGATTAATGATAGAATTATCATATAACATTACAGGAGTTTAGTTTTGGATAGAGTAAAAAATAAATCGGACGAAAATATAAATAAAGAAAAAACACCCATCAGCATAATCAGGGTGATAGTCGGCGGGTCAATAGGTGTTTGCGTTCTTGTGCTTCTTTGGCTGTTTGTGTACTACACAGGAATTTTTGATGTATCCCCAAGTGGCTTTGAGGTGAATATGAAGGGTAGCGGTATGGAAATTGTAAGCTATACCGGTGAAGAAAAAAATCTTACAATTCCCGATACTATTAACGGTCACAAGGTGGTTTATATTGGGGAGAAAGCCTTTTATAAAAACGATACCGTGGAAAAACTTGTGTTGCCCTCAACCGTAAAAGAGGTTGGCAAACAGGCCTTTGCCGATACAAAATTACTTAAAGAGATTGAATTTTCCTCAAAATACACCCAGTTTGGTGAGAGTACCTTTGAAAATTCCTCTGTTGTAAAGGCAAAGCTACCTACAAGACTGCAAAAAATCAGCGATTGTATGTTCAAAAACTGCAAAAGCGTTACAAGTGTATCTTTCCCTGATGACCTAAAGAGCATAGGTGATGAGGCTTTTTCGGGTTGTTCCTCCCTAAAATCAATGACCATAGGTGACGAGGTCTTTAAAATCGGAAAGGATGCCTTTGCAAATGAGCAAACAGGTTTTACCTTGAACAGTGTTATCGGCAGTGAAACAGAAAACTATGCAAGAGATAACGGAATTGAGTATGTCCCCTGTAATTCCTACTACGAGGCTTATACAAAATATACCTTGCACTACGGCAAAAACAGCCTTAACACACAACAGGTGTCCGAGGGCAGGAGAGGAATTCTGTCTTTCTTCCCAAGTACAACAGGATATTACCGAATTACCCTTGAGGGCAAGGGCGTAGGCTTTTTTGTAACAGACGCAATTAAGGATAACCAAATTTGTCCGTCAATAAAGGGTGACGAAAGTGACTTTATCGGCTATTATCAGCAGGGAAAGGAGTACTTTTTCCCTGTTCGTTCCGATGGATTTGTAAACTATGAGGTTAATGTTGCAAAAACAGACAAGGGAATTGCCGATATGTACAAAAAAGGAGAAAATCTGCTGAAAGGTAAGGGAAAGTGCAGTCTTGAAGAGGGTTCTTCTCTGTACAAGAACCACAGCACAAATTCGGAAAATGTAGCACAGGTTAATTCCGACATTATGCTTACAAAGGTGCTTGACTACTATGTTGAGGACAGCAAACACATATGGTATCAAATCAACGCCAATGTGGGCGGAGCAGGCAAGCAGGATTTGTGGTTTAGGAGTAAATAGAGTTAAAAAAGGTTAGGTATTTCAAAATGAATACCTAACCTTTCTTTAAACAGTTTTCATACAGTACAAGTGCAAATTACTTCTTGGATTCTTGTTTATTTCTCTTCAGGTCGTCCAAGCTCCACTTTGTGCCTGTGTCGTGTTCAATATAGTCAAGGAGCTTGTCGCTGTCGTCAAAATATCTGTAAAGGTCACTGCATTTTTCCCTTACAAAGCCCTCACGCATTGAATGCTCCATCATTTCTTCCATACTGTCGTAATATCCGTTGATGTTGTAAACTGCTATGGGCTTGTTGTGTCTGCCAAGCTGTTTAAGGGTTACAATCTCAAAAAATTCTTCAAAGGTGCCAACACCGCCGGGAACAATGATAAAGGCGTCCGCCATATCCTCCATTTTTGCCTTTCTCTCCCGCATTGTATCTGTGGTGAAAAGCTCTGTACATTCCTCAAAAAGCCCCTCAATGCCCTCTTCAACAAAGAATTTCGGAACAACACCGTAGATTTCTCCACCGGCTTTCTTCATACCTCTTGCAGAGGCGCCCATAAGTCCTTCACCGCCTGCACCGAAAACAAGCTGATGATTCCTTTTGCCCATCTCATAGGCAAATTCCTCAACGGTTTTAATGTAGCTTTCGTTTATTATATTACTGGCTGAGCCAAAAACACAAATTCTCATATTAATACCTCTTTTCTGAATTTAGGAAACACTGATATTATATATTATATTTTTGTTTTTATCAATAAATAACCGTGTTGTAAATGAGATTTTATAGTAGTATAATTTATTTATAGTCTTTTATAAAAAGGTGAAAGGTTATGTCATACATTTGTTTAATCGGAAATGAATACGGTATTGTTGCCTCCTCGGATTCAAGAGAAACAATGGGTGAGGGAAAATATTTTGACAACCGACAAAAGGTATTTTGCGACAAAAAGCAGGGACTTATTTGGGCTTGCTGTGGAATTACAAGGCATTTGGGCAAGGATTATCTTCGTCTTGTGGAATTTATTATGAGGGACAGCAAAACTACCTTTGACCAAAAGCTTGATTACCTTGAAAAAAGTATTTGCAAGGTTACTGCACAGGCTGTTGAAACCTTGGGCAGTAAAAGTGCTATGGATATTCTTGTGGGCAAGGTGGACAAACGCACAATGATGATAAGAATGAACTTTGCTATGGGGAATATGGACAGAAAGGTGTTTTTCTCCCCCTTAGCGTTAGAGGGCGGGTGCGGAAAATTCCTGTGTCCTAAGATGAAACTAAGTGAATACAAAGGCCTTTTACTGCCCGACCTAAAGAAATATGCTCATAATCGTGTTGAAAGCGTAATATATAAAGATAGAGAATTATCGGCAAATTGCCCGTCAAGAGAAAATTCTGTCGGCGGAAGGGTGCTTTGTGAATTGATAAAACGGTAAATTCAGGTACTCTAAGCTATTATTAATCAAATGTTAATAATTTGTTCATAAAATTTATGCTTTTTTAATAGTTTTTTCAAAATAAAGTTATGGAAAGTGAGAATAGTTTATTCTTCAGCAATTTGTTATAATCAAATATAGTTAGACTGATAGATTGAGAATAATTTATTCTTAGAAAGAGGGTTCTTATTTATGAAAAGAATATGTAAACCATTATCAATGCTGTTGGCGCTTGTTTTGCTGGCTACAACTGCAACATTCTCAGTTCTTTCTGCAACAAATGATTACAATTCGAGTGGGGCTGATATTGAAGTGGAAGCGACATCTGCATACACAAATTCCGGCGAAAGCTACAATACTTACAGCGGAAACGACCTTGGTGCGGTTTATTCCAAGGACTCCACAACCTTTAAGGTGTGGGCGCCGTCTGCTACAAAGGTACAACTAAAGCTGTACAACACAGGTTCCGACAGCGAAAGCGGAGCCGGTGTAATCGGTACATACGATATGTCCAAGGACAGTACAAACGGTGTTTGGTCAATTACACAGAGCGGTGACCTTAACGGTAAGTACTACACATATCTTGTAACCGTTAACGGTACAACAAAGGAAACTCGTGATGTATATGCCAATGCTGCCGGTGTAAACGGTAAGCGTTCAATGGTTGTTGACCTTAGCAGTACAAATCCTGACGGCTGGTCAAACGACACACACATTCTCTTTGACAATGCGCCTGAGGCTGCAGTTTGGGAGGTATCCGTCAGGGACTTCTCCATTGACAGTACATCAGGTGTGGACGCCGACAAGCGTGGTAAATATATGGCATTTACACAGCACGGCACAACAATTAACGGTGCCGGTGTTGTTAAGACAGGTATAGATTACCTTATTGAAAACAACATTAACTGTGTTCAGATTATGCCAATGTATGACTTTGGCTCTGTTGACGAAACAAAGGGCGGACAAAACTGGGGATATGACCCAATGAACTACAATGTTCCCGAGGGCTCTTTCTCCTCAAACCCATATGACGGTGCTGTTAGAATCAAAGAGCTTAAATCTATGATTAAGGCACTTCACGATGCAGGAATTTCCGTAATTATGGATGTTGTTTACAACCATACCTACAACACAAGCGATTCTGCATTTGAAATGACTGTTCCCGGCTACTATTACAGAATGAACGGAAGTACATTCCTAAACGGCTCAGGCTGTGGTAATGTTACAGCATCTGACAAAACAATGTACAGAAAGTATATGATTGATTCTGTAAAATACTGGGCAAACGAGTACCATATTGACGGTTTCCGTTTTGACCTTATGGGTTGTCACGACTATACAACAATGAACAACATCCGTTCAGAACTTGACAAGATTGACAAGCGAATCATTATGTACGGTGAGCCTTGGATGGCTGACTGGGGTGGCGGAAACGGTATTGCAAATTCATCTGCCGCCATTATGGATAATGCAAGCAAGTTAAATCCAAGAGTAGGATGCTTTAACGATAAGATGAGAAATGCCCTTAAGGGTGGCACAAGCGACAAATCATCAGGCTTTATTCAGGGTTCAACCTCAAGCACAGGTGATGTTAAAGCCGGTTGTATGGCTCACACCTCATCAATTTTGGGCAAGTGGTCACAGGCTCCAAGCCAGACAGTAACATACAACTCCTGCCACGATAACCTCACCCTTTGGGATAAGATTTTGTATTCACAGGGAAGCACAGATTACAACGGCTCCAACGGAACATTCCTTGCAATGAATAAGCTCTCTGCGGCTCTTGTTCTCACTTCACAGGGAATTGCCTTTACACAGGCTGGTGAAGAATTTGCAAGAACCAAAAAAGGTGACGAAAACTCCTACAACACAGGTGACGCTGTAAACAAAATTGACTGGACACGAGTTTCACAGTATTCAAGTCTTAGAGATTACTACAAGGGACTTAGGTTAATCAGACAGGTTTACAGCCCATTTACAGACGCAACAAACACATCTGTTGGGCAGTCATACTTTACAGGCTCAAGCTCTGTAATTGCATACACAATGCAGAACAAAACTGCAAATGCCGCTAACGAGTGGGGAACAGTTGCAGTTATTGCAAACAACAGCGCATCTACTCAGTCTGTAACACTAAAGTCAAGCTCAACACTTCCAACATCTTGGGCAACAATAGTTAACGGTTCAAGTGCAGGACTTAAGAACTTGGGTACTGTAACAGGCACAACAATCTCTGTTCCGGGAAGAACAGCAATGGTGCTTGTTGACTTGGCATCCTTTAACGAAAAGAATATTCAGGGACCGACTACAACTGTTCCAACTACTTCTACACCGGCTAACGGAACTGTTACTTGGAATACAACCAAAATCAAGGGATTTGCTGACGGCGTAGCATACGAGGATTTGGCAGGTTCAACTTCCCGTGTTACAAAGACAGTTGTTCCTGAGGACGGTTACGAGATTGCATATGTAAAGATTGTTACAGGCGGTACAGATGTTACATCAACTGCATACAATTCTGCAACAGGTACAATCGACTTTACCCGCAACGGCAACGCAGAGATTACATTAATTGCAACAAAAATTCCATCTACTCACCTTTACGGAGATACTAACGAGGACGGAATAGTCAATGTTAGAGATGTAACAACTATCCAGAAGTATATCTGCAACCCTGACGACTCCTTAAGCGAGATTGGAAAGAAAGCGGCAAATGTTAACGGTGATGAGGGAATTGATGTTCAGGACGCAACTGTTCTGCAAAAGTATATCGCCAAGTTTATCACTTCACTTCCTGTGGGAGAATCCTTCTCTGAGGAAAAACCAACATTTACAATTCCAACAGAAACAACAACTTCAACAACAGCTACCGTACCTACAAGCACTTCATCCACCACAGCCACAAATCCTTCCGGTTCAATTACAATTAACTTTGTATCAACCATTGATACAGGCGAGGAAAGATGGGCTGCATATTGCTGGACAGACGCAAACAATATGTGGTTTGATGTAGTTAACGGACAGGTTACTATACCAAGCAGTATGGAGAATATTATCTTTGTAAGATTTGACGGCACTTCCACAGAGAACAAGTGGGATGAAGAGGGCGCAACAGTTAAATATGTTTGGAATCAGACTGATAATTTAGTAGTTGGCGCAGGTTCAACCTACACAGTAACCGGCTGGGGCAACGGCTGGGGAGCACTTCTTGAAGGCTCTTGGTCATAACAGGCTGATGTAAAAACTAAAATTATAAAAATTTGGGCGTACCCATATGGGTGCGTCCTTTTTTGCACATAGCTTTCTCTGCAATTCCGAGGATACCTCCCCCTCTGTCATTCCGAGGGAGTGAAACGACCGAGGAATCTGAAAGGATAGCAGTAGTGCATTAATCGACACTAACAGGTTATAGGAAAATATGATTTCTCTAACAAAATGGGTGGTAGAGGTAGGGGATTC
>JBJEOZ010000136.1:0-6400 GCA_051880975.1 Ruminococcus sp. | reverse complement strand
ATAGCACTGTAATATCCCGCAAGTCTGCCTGTTGAAAAGGCAATTTGCAAGTTGAATCCTCCTGTGTAGGCATCAACATCAATTACTTCTCCGCAGAAGAAAAGGTTTGAAATCAGCTTGCTTTCCATAGTTTTGGGCTTAATTTCTTTGGTGGAAATACCTCCTGAAGTTATGATAGCCTCGCTGATACTGCCTAAAGAGGATATATTTACAGTGAAATTTTTTAATAAATCAAGAAGAACCCTCCGTTCTTCTCGTGTTATAGAATTACATTTTTTTGTTTCCTCTATTCCCCATCTTTTGAGAATAACAGGAATTAGCTTTTTGGGTAATAATTCCTTTAAAGAATTATTTATTTGATTGTTTTTGTGATTTGTAAATTCCCTTTGAAGTCTTAAATCTAACTTTTCCTCCGGTAAGGCAGGTTTAAGGTCAAGGGAAATACTGTATGTTTTTTTGTCAAAATCTCTCATATGAGCACTTGCAGACAAAACAACAGGCCCTGACACACCCCTGTGGGTGAAAACCATTTCTCCAAAATCCTTGTAGATAACCTTGTTGTTTTCGTATGCAGTAAGTGCCACATTTTTTAAGGAAAGGCCTTGAAGTTCACTGCAAAAGCTGTCATTTGAAACAAGTCCAACAAGAGATGGCTTTAGCTTTGTAACGGTGTGACCAACAGACCTTGCAAGTGCATATCCGTCACCTGTGGAGCCTGTACCGGGGTAGCTCATTCCACCGGTTGCTATGATTACGCTATCGGCAAAAAATTCTCTGCCAATACTGTCAACTACACCTACAATCTTATCATCCTGTGTAATAAGTGACTTGACTGTTGACTCAATCACCTTGACACCGTTGTTCCTGACAAATGAATAAAGTGCATCGGCAACATCCATTGCCCTGTCGGAAACAGGAAAAACCCTGTTGCCACGCTCTGTTTTAGTTTCTAAGCCTAATTCATTAAAAAATGAAATGGTATCCCCACTGTCAAAATTGCTTATTGCGCTATATAAAAAACGGGGATTTGTGGGTACATTCTGTATAAAAGTATCCCTGTCGCAGTTGTTGGTGATGTTACATCTTCCCTTGCCTGTGACAAGTATTTTTCTGCCTGTTCTGTTGTTCTTTTCAAGGAGTGTTACATTTGCACCGTAGTATGCGGCTGTACCTGCCGCCATCATTCCCGAAGCTCCGCCGCCTACAACAATAACATCAGGCATTTTCCTTTTCCCCTTGGGTTTCTATTTCCTGTTGAATTTCTTTTTCTCGTTTGGTGTAAACACCCTGTCTTGTCCATACCTCTTCAAGCTGATGGAAGGTTTCCTTTACCTTTTCCTTTTCAGCCAAAACACAGGCAACAACAAGTGCGTTGATTAGGGAAAGTGGTGCAACAAGGGAATCAACAACAGATGCCATATCACTCCTTGCAATCAAAATGTGGTTGGCACACTCAACAAGGGGTGACGCCATACTGTCGGTTATGGCAATAACATCAGCCTTTCTCTCCTGTGCAAATTCCATAGCCTCCACAGCAGTTGTGCTGTAACGAGGAAAGCTGATGCCTATCATTACATCTTCTTCCGATATTCTAAATAGATTCTCGTAGGTTGAGCTTTTGGAGGTTGTATTTATGATATGGACGTTGCCGAAAATAAGCTGTAAATAGTAACCCAAAAAGCTTGCAAGGGCAGAAGTTGACCTTACTGCAAAGACATAAATTTCCTTTGCTTTTGAAAGCGACTTAATAGCATTGTCAAAGTCCTCGTGGGAAATTTCTTCAATAGTTCTTCTGATTTTATCAATATCCTGATTTAACACAGAAGTGAGAACATCATTGTCGCCGATTCGGGTTTCTGTAACCTCAATACGCTGAACCGATGTTAGCTTTTCCTTAATCATCTCCTGCATTGCCTTTTGAAGCTCGGGATAACCGTCGTAACCAAGCTCGGAAGCAAAACGGACAACTGTACTTTCGGAAACACCAACAGTTTCCCCCAGTCTTAGTGCTGTCATATATGCAGCTTTGTCGTAATGCTCTTCAATGTATTTTGCAATCCTTTTCTGTCCTTTGGAAAAGGAATTCATATTAATATCAATTCTGGCTAATAAATGCTTAATCATTTTTGTACCCTCTTTTGCATAGTCAATTTATTTTAACATATTTAAACTAAATTTTCAATTAAATAAGATGAAAATTATTGGAAATAAACTTAATTGTTACAAAACCTCATTCATTGGGTGATAATGTTGCAAAAAATGCTTTACTATGCTAAAATGTACACAGACTTTATGAGATGGAGAAAGTGTATGATTGCAATTATTGACTATGGTGCCGGTAATATACAAAGCGTTTACAAGGCTCTAAAATTTATCGGGGCAGAATGTAAGGTTACTGATAACAGAGAGGAAATACTAAGTGCTGACGGTGCTATTCTTCCCGGGGTTGGCTCCTTTGGGGATACTATGGACACTATGAACAGCCGAAATATCAAGGATACTGTTATTGAATTTGCCAATAGCGGTAAGCCATTTTTGGGGATATGCTTAGGTCTACAGTTGCTGTTCCCCGAAAGCGAGGAAAGTCCCGGTGTACAGGGATTGTCCATATTTGAGGGTAAAATCAGCAAAATTCCAAATCAGGGCGGAACTTTAAAGATACCTCATATGGGATGGAACAGCATTAGTATTAAGCAAAAGGATGGAATATTTAAAGGTATTGAGGGTGAACCATATGTTTACTTTGTTCATTCATACTACCTTGATGCAAAGGATAAGGAAATTGTTGCCGCCACCACAAATTACGGTGTTGAAATTGATGCTGCTGTTCAAAAGGGCAACATAATTGCAACACAATTTCACCCGGAAAAAAGCGGTGATGTGGGACTTAAAATGCTAAAGAATTTTGTGGAGATGGTGAAGTAATGTACGCTAAGAGAATTATTCCATGCCTTGATGTGAAAAACGGCAGAGTGGTTAAGGGTATGAGCTTTGTAAATCTGATTGATGCAGGTGACCCAGTTGAGGCTGCTATTCAGTACGACAAAGAGGGTGCTGACGAGCTTGTTTTACTTGACATAACTGCAACAAGTGACGGTCGTGACACAATGGTTGACATTGTGGAAAAGGTTGCAAACTCTATTTTTATCCCATTTACTGTTGGTGGAGGAATCAGAAGTGTTGACGACTTCAACACAATGCTCCGTGCCGGTGCTGACAAGGTTTCTGTTAACTCTGCCGCTGTTTACAGACCTGAGCTGATTAATGAGGCATCCTACAAATTCGGTGCACAATGTGTTGTGGTTGCCATTGATGCTAAGAGAAACGGTGACTCTTGGGAGGTATACACAGCAGGCGGCAGAACTCCTATGGGAATTGATGCAGTTGAGTGGGCTGTTGAGGCTGAAAAAAGAGGTGCCGGAGAACTGCTGGTTACCAGTATGGACGAGGACGGACAGAAAAACGGATATGACCTTGCTTTAACAAGGGCAATTTCGGAAAAGGTGAATATTCCTGTTATAGCCTCCGGTGGTGCAGGTGCTTATGAGCATTTTTTTGATGCATTCGTTGAGGGCAAGGCTGACGCAGTTTTGGCGGCATCCCTGTTCCACTTTGGTGAAATTCCTATTCCAAAGCTAAAGGAATATTTAAGGGATAAGGGAATTTCCGTTAGATTGTGATTTTTCATAAATAAATATCAACTATTAAAGGCTGTTGCGATTTTTTGCAACAGCCTTTTCATTACAGTTATTATATTTATTTTACAGCATCTTCAAAAACATTCTTGGAAAAGTGGGAAATTGCCCTCACCACATTGGGAGATGTTTTTTTGTTTATCAGCTCTATTGCCTCACCGAACTTGTCGGGAGAATTTCGGACTAAATTATGAGCATCACTGCCGATAAAATCTACAAGTCCGTATTTAATCAGCTTTTTCAGTTTACGGAAAGTTCCTCTGTCAAGGTAGGAAACTGCATTTGTCTGAAACCTTATTCCGTAGGATGACAAGTCCTGCATTAGCTTTGGATTTCCTATAAGGGCAGGATACCTTTCGATATGGGCTAAAATGGGCTTTACTCCGTAGCGGTTCATAAGCCTTATTAGAAAGTCATAGGAGCTACCCTCAAATGTAGTTTTGTAGGGAAATTCCAAAAGGATATGGCTACTGTTGCCATAGCAAACAGGCTTTAGGGATGTGTTGTTCATAATTATATCCGTCACATACACCTCTGCACCAAGGCAGACCTCAATTTCCTTTGGAATATGTGGCTTTAAAAGATTATAGCAATATTCTCGCCTTTTCAGAAAATCCTCCATACTCTCTTTGTGAGAATAGTAATGAGGAGTCAGACAAATGTGACTGACTCCTTGACTGTAAAGGACATTTAGAATTTTTTTGCTGACCTCAACATTTTCTGCCCCGTCATCCATTTCGGGGAGAATATGTGAGTGCATATCGTAAAGTTCCATATTGACCTCAAAAGTTATTTTGAAAGTTCACCGCATACAAGGTCGCCCATCTGTGAGCAAGTAACCTTGTTTGTTCCCTCTGTGTAAATATCAGGTGTTCTGTTGTTTTTAAGAACATTGTTAACAGCCTCCTCAATAGCGTCAGCGGCAGAAGGTTCGTTGAGAGAGTATCTAAGCATCATAGAAACAGAAAGGATTGTTGCAAGAGGGTTTGCTATGTTTTGACCTGCAATATCAGGAGCTGAACCGTGGATTGGCTCATAAAGACCTCTGTTGGAGTCTGAAAGTGATGCTGATGCAAGCATACCGATTGAGCCGGAAATCATAGATGCCTCGTCAGAAAGAATGTCACCGAAGATGTTGTTTGTAAGGATAACATCAAACTGACCCGGATTGATAACAAGCTGCATTGCTGTGTTGTCAACATAGAGGTGGTTAAGCTCAACCTCAGGATAATCCTTTGAAACCTCAATTACTGTTTCTCTCCAAAGGCGGGATGCCTCAAGAACATTTGCCTTGTCAACAGAGGTAACCTTTTTGTTTCTCTTCATAGCCATATCAAAGGCAACCTTGGCAATTCTCTTGATTTCGGAAACCTTGTACTGCTCGGTGTCGTAAGCCTCAACCTCACCGTCAGCAGTTCTTCTTCCTCTTTCGCCAAAGTAGATTCCCCCTGTTAATTCACGAACAACCATAACATCAAGCTTTTCGCCGATAATTTCGTCCTTGATTGGAGATGCACCCTTAAGTGGCTCAAAAATAACAGCAGGACGAAGATTTGCAAAAAGTCCCAATGCACCACGAATGCCCAAAAGACCTGCCTCAGGTCTGTCCTTGCCGGGGAGCTTGTCCCACTTTGGACCGCCAACTGCACCGAGAAGTACAGAATCAGCAGATTTACACTTATCTATTGTTTCCTGTGGTAGCGGTGTACCTGTTGCATCAATGGCACAACCGCCCAGAAGAGCCTCGTCATACTCAACACCAAAGCCGAATTTTTCAGCACAGCAGTCAAGTACCTTTACTGCCTGATTTACAATTTCAGGACCTATTCCGTCGCCCTTTAATAAACAAATTTTGTATGTATTCATAATAAATCCCCTTTTTTATTTTCTTAATTAAGTCTCCTTGTATTGTAACACAAAACTAAGGTGATGTAAATATCTGTAAAGAATTACTCCTCTTCCCTAATAAGCGGTATCTTTTGAAAAACCTCACAAACCTTATCCCTTTGCCAAAGTAGTGGTGTTATGCGTACAGAATAACCGTAACCACCGTCCATTACCCAGTCAAAAGGCTTAGCC
The DNA here is from genome assembly GCA_051880975.1 of Ruminococcus sp. Lineage (GTDB taxonomy): Bacteria > Bacillota > Clostridia > Oscillospirales > Acutalibacteraceae > Ruminococcoides. The sequence continues at coordinate 626 of JBJEOZ010000136.1, read as the reverse complement.
TGTGGAAGTCCGTAAATTGCAAGTAATGTCATAATTACACCACCGTGAGTTACAATTATGCTTTCGGTGGTGCCTGTTTTCATAAGACCTGTAACAATGTCCTCAAACATTCGGCAAATTCGCCTTGTGAAGTCAGCAGAGCTTTCCCCACGGGGAGGTTTTATGTCGCTGCTGCCACCAATCCACTCCTTAAAATCCTCGTTATCCTTTAGCTCCTCGGCAGTTTTTCCCTCCCATTCACCAAAGTTACATTCAGTAAGCTGGTCGATAACAATGGGTTTTAGTGAGGGATAAAGGATTTCGCAGGTTTCCTTACATCTTTTTAAGGGACCTGTAAACAAAGCTGCACCACCGGGGTACTTCATATTGTGGTCAAGTTTTCTAAGCTCCATCTTCCCTTTGTCGGAAAGGGGAACATTTGTTGTGCCTATATATTTGCCCTTGTGGGTTTCGTCAATATTTCCGTGGCAAATAAAATGTATGTAGTATGACTTCATAAAAACTCCGTTCTTTACAATTTGTAAAATGTATATTATACTATATGTATAGGATGTGATAAAATGAGCAAAGCGTTTGGCAACACAATAACTTATTTAAGAAAAGAAAAAGGCATTACCCAAAAGCAA
>JBJEOZ010000135.1:3790-6459 GCA_051880975.1 Ruminococcus sp. | reverse complement strand
GATTATTTACCTATCAGTTTTAATGATAATAATTGCCGGATGTTCTTCGGACAAGAATAATAATGAAAAAACACCTGATATTTCAGACAACATATCAAGTATGGAAATTTTAATTGACAACAACCTTATAAAAGTAACTAATAAGTTGACATATAAGGATTTGGAAAAAATGGGATTTCACCTTGATGAAAACTATGCTGGAGTTCTCGAAAAAACATTGGCACCTAGTAAAAATACTAGTTCTATGAATATAGAGAGCTTTAATATTAAAACATCAAAGGACAAGCTAATATCTATTTCAGTTGTGAATACCGGCAAAAAAGACTGTGCTGTTAAGGACGCAACGGTTTACTTTATTGGTACATATAATGTTAAAGAATATGACCACAGCTACATTCTTCCTTCAAAAATTAAGTACAGAGACACAGCGAAGGATATGAAAGAGGCATGGGGAGAGCCACAAGTTGACTTAACTTCACTTGCCGACGGTAAAATGATTCAATATGTAAATAATGAATGTACATTTACAGCAAACCTTGATAACACCGAAAAAATGGAGTCATTTTCTTTTATGCTTGACACAAATAAATTATTAAATTAAAGTCAGCCACCAATGGTGGCTGTTTTTCTTCAAAGAATTTGATTTTTTCTGAACCTTGTTTTTTTTATTTGGCTTTGTTTTCAATTTTCAATTTATGCTTAGGTAAGCAAAAAAGATACTAAAAACAATATAAATATGGTACATAGTGGTAGTGTAACTGGTGCGAAATTAATTCATTGTTTTAGAAATGTTATATTATCTAAATAAATTATGCCCAAAACTCTTGAAATTGTTGATATTATATCATATAATGGTAATGAGGAAGATTTTGCGGGAAAATTAATCATCCCTCAATTGTAGATATAGAAGAAATCGGTTACGGTCGAGTTTTTTCACCTAATAATGAAATTATTACTTTGTATAGATAAGATTAGCGAAAGGGCAGAATAATGTTGTTAAAGAATTTGAATGATCAAGCAAAGACAACAAAGACAAAACTGAATAAAAGAAGCTTTGTATCATCTTTAACTGTCAGCTTGATAGCTTTGCTGTTGTGCACAGCTTTCACATTTTCGTGGCTTACATCAAAGATAGACTACCTCAACACAGTTATCCGAATGGGTGAGTTCGGAGCTACCGTAAATGTGTATTACGAAGATGGCTCACTTCTTACAACAGGAACAACCCAAGGGGATGATGTTGCTGTTGACAATGCAATTTCCAGCGACACAAACTGGTCTGCCGGTACAGTAGGGTACAGATTCATTGAGGTGGATAACACAGGTACAATCAACCTTAGCTCCTACCTGAGCCTTGGCTTTAACTGTGCTAACTTTACAGGTGCAACCAATGAAGTAACCGACAGCTTTTTCGTAAGAGTTACCGACATAACAAATGCAGTTAAGAGTTTTACAGAGTCAGGTAACAAGCTGAGCGGATATATGGAAAAATTCAAGCCTGATACTGCATCAGGCATTCAAAAGACGGGCATAAGCTTTACAAAGTCAACCGACATTCAAAAGCTTGGCGTAACAGTTGGAGGCGGTAAGTCCTACTACCTCTTTGAATACTGTTGCTATGACCTTTCTCCGTTGCTTTTTACAAGCAACAGCACAATTTCTATTGACGCAAAGATTAGAGTTCAGCAGACAAATGCTCCTGCCGTCAAGAGTGATAAGGGCTTGATTACAGCTAACAGTGAGGAAACTCCAAAGGATAACAACTCCACACCTAAAAATACTACTGTTGTTCCTACAACTAATAGTACAGTTCCTCAAACTACTGTACCAACAAGCAGTACTCCTGCTGAAACAAAGGTTGAGCCTACAACAACTTCAAATGAGGTTAAGCCTGAAACAACAGAAACAACGCCAACAGGCGACTGGGAAGTTCGCACTCTTAACGGTGGCAAGACCTGTGAAGTACTGGCTTACCACGGCTCAAAAAAGACCGTTGAAATCCCAACAAAGATAGACAATGCTGTTGTTGTCGGCGTTGGCGGTAATGCTTTCTCAGGCACAGCAGTTGAAAAAGTGGTAATTCCTGCAACTGTATCTAATTTAGATACAAGCGCTTTGGATATAAAGACAATTAAAAGCATTGAAATCAAGAAAGAAAATAAGGTTGATGATGTTACATATACATCTCCTTACAGTGTGAAAGACCTTGTTATTTACTCTGCTGATAAGACAATGCTCATTAAGTATTTACCACAGAAAACAGACAAGGAATTTACTGTTGATAACAACACAGTTGCAATTTGTGACAACGCCTTTGTCGGTGCTACTCTTAAGACATTGGATTTGTCCACTGTAAAGTCAATAAGTTCAACTGCCTTTGAAGGTGCAGAAGTTAATAATTATGTATTCCACACTATTGAACCACCTGTTGTGACCTCAATGAGCACATTTGGAGAGGTTAAGACAGAATATAAGCTAAGTGGTGTAACATATAAGGCTGATACAGTTCTTCATGTGCCTGAAGTTGGTTATGAAAACTACGAAAACTCAATGGCATTTGAGTCCTATGCAAAGGCAAAGGCTATTAAGAAGGACAGCGTAGTTGGAAGTTGTGTAGCAACTGTTAAGAATGATGGAATTGTTTACTCAATCATCAAAAATGATACAGA
>JBJEOZ010000135.1:0-3690 GCA_051880975.1 Ruminococcus sp. | reverse complement strand
TGTGACAACTTAGGACTTATTGATTACGACTCTGTACTACCTTTTGATGTAAGCAAGTTTGATGCAATTCTTAATAATGCTGAAACCTCTTCTGATGGAGAAAGCAACGAGGACAACGAATAAATAAGTAAAATGCAAAAAGCAAGTGGTACTTTGTCACTTGCTTTTTAAATTATAAAATGGTTTTGCAGAGAAATCTTAATAAACTCTGTGATTTACACCGTTAAAAGTTCGGAGGTTAATTATGTGTAATTTAAAAGGAAAAACTGCTATTATCACAGGAGGTAACTCCGGTGTTGGCGGAGCAACAGCTATGCTTTTTGCCCGTGAAGGAGCAAATGTTGTTATCAGCGCCCGCCGTCAGCCTGCTCTTGATGAAGTTGCTGCAAAAATTAGGGAAGAGGGCGGAAGTGTTGTTACTGTTTCTGCCGATATTTCCAAGGATGAGGACTGCAAAAAGCTGATGAAAACCGCAATGGACGAGTTTGGCAAAATCGATATTCTCGTTAACAATGCAGGTGTTCTCGACACAGGACTTGCTCCTGTTGACAAGTTTGATGATGTGGAAGCACAAAAGGTTATTTCCATCAATCAGGTTGGCACAATGCAGTGCATAAGGGCTGCTCTTGAATATATGACCGAGGGCGGTTCAATCGTGAATGTTGCCTCTGTTGCCGGAGTAAACGGTGGTGGAGGAGCTGCGTATGTTTCCACCAAAGCTGCAATTATCGGAATTACAAAGCACACAGCATTGCTCCTTGCTGACAAATACATCCGTTGTAACGCCATTTGTCCCGGAACTATTGTTACACCAATGACAATGAATATGAAGCCGGAACAGCTTGATATGCGTATGATGGGAGCAATGAGCAAGCACGGTGACCTTAAGCTAAAGCCTTGTATGGCTGAGGACGTTGCCAATATTATTGAGTTCTTTGCATCTGATAATTCAAAGGCGCTGACAGGTCAAATCGTAGTAAGTGACTTTGGTGCATCTTTATAATAATTACTCTTTTACAAAATTATCAATATTTCCCACCTTAATTCCCTTTGTGTTGAGGTGGGTTTTCTTATTTTTTTGTATTTTTTGAATAAAAATAAGTTTTATATCTTTTCAATATCAGACTGTTATAGTATAATTACTTAAAATATGTTTTATAGTTATATCATTAGTTTGATATATTAAAATAGTTTGATTTGCGGGATAGATTAAAGAAAAGAGGAATACTATGTATGCCATTGAAACAGAAAAACTGACAAAATATTATGGAAAATCAAGAGGAATTATCGACCTGGATTTGAGAGTTGAGGAAGGTGATTTCTTTGGATTTATAGGCCCAAACGGAGCAGGAAAAAGCACTACAATCCGCACACTTTTAGGACTTATCAAAAGCAGTGGCGGAAGTGGTAAAATCTTTGGTAAGGATATAACTCTGCAAAAGAAAGAAGTCCTTGCTGATGTGGGGTACTTGCCAAGTGAGGCGGTTTTCTACACAGGTATGCGTGTAAAGGATATAATAAAGCTTTCTGCAGACCTGAGAAAAAAGGATTGTTCAAAATTTGCACAAGAGATTTGTGAAAGATTAAGGCTTGATGTTAACAAAAAGGTGGAGGAACTTTCCTTTGGTAACAGAAAAAAGGTTGCCATTGTGTGTGCACTTCAACATGACCCAAGGCTCTGCATTTTGGACGAGCCAACAGGTGGACTTGATCCGTTAATGCAAAAGGAATTCTTCTCGATTTTAGAGGAACGAAACAAGCAGGGTGCAACAATTTTCCTTTCTTCACACATTCTCTCTGAGGTACAGCACAACTGTACTAAGGCGGCTATAATTCGTGAGGGGCAGATAATCGCCTGCAATACTGTGGATGAGTTGTCAAGGACAAATGCAAAGAGGATACATATCGAAGGAAATATTGATTTGTCACATCTCTCTAAAACAAAGGATATACACAGTGACGACAAGGGCATTAGCTTTTTGTACGGCGGGGATATTAATGAATTGATAAAGATTCTGTCACGGAATAAAATTAGGGATTTGTCAATTTCTGACCCTGACCTTGAAGAAATTTTTATGCACTACTATATCGAGGGAGGGGAAGAGTAATGACAATTTTAAGCCATGAACTAAAACAAAACAAAAAATCACTTATAATATGGATTGTTGCTATTGCATTCCTCCTTGCCACCTGCATTTTCCTTTTCCCAGAAATGAAAGGTGAAATGGACAGTGTAAGCGAAGTCTTTTCCTCAATGGGAGGATTTTCAGAGGCGTTTGGAATGGATAAGGTAAGCTTTGGCACCTTAACAGGCTTTTACTCAGTTGAATGTGGCAATATTTTAGGGCTTGGGGGAGCATTTTTTGTTGCTCTTACAGCTGTAACTATTCTGGCTAAGGAAGAGAAAGAACATACAGGGGAATTTCTGCTGACTCACCCTATAAGTCGAATTGAAGTTATAACAGGGAAGCTGATTGCTGTACTTGTTCAGGTTGTTGTGATGAATTTAATCATTTATTTAGTCGCAATAGGCTCAATCGCTGTGATTGGCGAGGAAATTCCTTGGAAAGAAATTACACTTTTGCACACAGCATATTTCCTGATGCAGTTGGAGCTTGGCGGTATCTGCTTTGGAGTTTCTGCATTTTTGCGAAAGGGAAGTCTTGGAATAGGCTTGGGAATTGCAATTCTGATGTATTTCCTAAACATAATTACAAATATTTCCGAAAGCACAGAATTTCTCAAATATATAACTCCTTTTGCTTATGCAGAGGGTACAGACATTGTCAGCAATTTAAGCCTTGATATTCCTCTTATTATTTTGGGTATGGCATATGGTATTGCGGGAATAATTTGCGGATATATTATGTACTTCAAAAAGGATATTGCATAAAGTATGGTGAGAAATTTTTTTGCAGTCCTACTTTTGGTGTTCAGCACAATTTTCTTAATTTCCACAACAGGTTGTTCAAGTGAGGAAATAGTAGATAAAAGTGCAACAGAAAAAAACGTTACACAAACTTCCCAAAGCACAACCTTATCTGAAAATTTCGATTATTCATTAAAAGAAAATAAATACACAAATTTTCTTGGAAAAAAGGTACAGACTGTAATTGATGAATTTGGCGAAGAATACACTCTGCGTTGGGATGGGGGATGGAGCTACCTTTCCTACAAAAATGTGCCTTTTAAATTTGCATACACATCCAATGCACTTGACCAAAATAAACTGTTAAAAGATGAGATAATAAACTCCATAGTGATTGAGAACGAGAAAACTGCTAAGTTTTTCCCTGTAAATAAATCAAAAAAAATTAACACAATGTCAACCTATGGCGAGCTTAAAAGTGCCGGTGTGGAGGGAAATCTGTACATAACCGAGGGTGATATATATTTCTTCAGCTTTAACTGTGGAAATATTCAAGTTAGGTACAGATATGATAATATTGATGAATATCCCCCGGTGTCTGTGTGCTTTAATTTACTTGACGATTAATTTAATAATTTTGTGATGTTACAAAAGCCTTGCTTGGAAATTTCCAAACAAGGCTTAAAATTTTGACTATGTTTATTATTTGATTATGCAAAGAACTTGTCGTGAATTGCGGCAACTGCTCTGTCAGCGTCGTTCTTTGAGATGAGAACAGATGTCTTGATTTCAGAGGTTGCAATCATCTGAATGTTAACATT
>JBJEOZ010000134.1:0-6475 GCA_051880975.1 Ruminococcus sp. | reverse complement strand
AAAGAGGAAAAGGCTATCGTTTCACCCTTTAATCCCAAAAGGTTTGAATATGCCTATACGCCAATACCGATACCGAAAAGGTTTTTTGATAAAGGAATAAAGGTAATAGATATAAATAGTAATAAGGTTGGAACAGTCGCCGCTACTTATCCTCAGTGGCAGGAGTTTTTAAATTCAATGAAAAACGGTAGATATGTTGACTTTTCCGATTACTGTATTACGGTTATGCCTATTGATAGCAGTGATACGGTATGTCACGAACACATCAATCCAATATATTTGGATATTATTGAATGAATACGGAGGAATGTTTTATGAAGGATGAACTTGAATTAGAATTAGCAAAGAGCTTTCCGTTTATAAGAAGAAATGAAAATATTGATGAGCAAAAAGCAAAGAAAGGCAGAATATTTGATTTATATGGAGCATTTGGTTGCGATGTAGGAAACGGATGGTACTCTGTTCTTTATGGGTTGTGCGATGAAATAACAAAGGCTTATGAGGAGGCAGGAGCCGCATGTCATGGGTGCTAACGCTTTGTGATGATTGCTACGAGCAACAAAAAGATAAATACAGAGGATAAGATAATATGACAAAACTATTAGTAATATATGATACACATAATGACAAAAACAATCTTAACAAGGTAATAAAAAACGAGCCAAATATAGATAATGTTGTGTTCCTTGGAGACGGAATGGCAGAAATTGAAGAAACCTTTGTAAATTCAAAGAAGCTTTTATACTCAGTTGCAGGAAACTGTGATACAGATTATTTTATACCTTCGGAAAAGATAATTAATACCGAGAACACAAAAATCTTTATCACACACGGCCATTTTTATGATGTAAAGGTTACATTGAAAAATGTTGTCAAAGAAGCGAAGTCTAAAGGATGCAATTTTGCTTTAATAGGACATACCCATGAGCAAACGGATGAGACTGTTGATGGCGTGCGTATAATTAACCCCGGTTCAGTTTCGTTTTTTGGGCATTATGCTGTTGTTACTGTTGATAATGATAGTATTGATGTAGAATTTAAAGGAGTTGGAAATCCTTATGAAAGTTTACGCAATGTCTGATATTCACGGTGATATAGATGCCTTTGATTATGCGTTAAGCATCATAATTGATGAACTTGAAAAGCCTGACACAATGTTGGTGCTGTTAGGCGACTATATTCACGGTATGGAAAACGGCAGAGATGTGCTTAATAAAATCATCCATCTTCAAAATCAATATGGTTGCGACAAGGTAGTAGCCCTGTTGGGAAACCACGAAGAATTGTGTATCAAAGGCTCAAGTACAGTTGATGAACAAAATCCATCCTATGAAGATGATTATGGAGATGATGAATACTACATTAGCTGGTTTGAAAACCTACCTCGCTATTATGTTGAAGGAAACACAATTTTTGTTCACGCAGGAATTGACGAAGCAGCAGGAGATTTGTGGGAGCTTTCAACTGATGATTATACATATACAAATAAGTTCCCTGCTGATTTAGGCAAGGTCGAAGGGCTTAATATGAAAATTGTCGCAGGTCATATCTACACATCACAAATTGCTGATAATCCAAGATTTAATGACATTCTATATGATGGAGAAAATCATTATTATATTGATGGAGATGTGCTTTCAACAGGCGAAATACCTGTTTTAATGGTTGATACAAACGAGGATAAATACTATCGAGTGACTCCTAATGGAATGTACGAAATCGAGCCATATAATGAAGAAGATTATTGAGGTGATACTATGAAATTCAAAGAATTACGATCGGTTTTATCACGAACTGACCGTCTGTCTGTTTGCGATAAGAACACATTAAACTATGAAAATTTTGATACTATTTCAGATGTTCCGGCATCCTATGATGAAATGCTTGTATGCGGTATCGGGCTGATAAGCAGCGAATTTTCAAAGGATAACAAAAGCAAGGATATTACGCTTCTTCCTTGCATTGAAATTGTAGTATCAACAGAAAAATGATATGAAATGATATGAATGTTACTTGTCCTGATTTTAGGACTGCATTATATTTTTGACTTGACACTTGTGTTGTTTAGAGTTATAACACACAACACAGGAGGTAAAATTGAATATGAACGGTGTAATTTATGCACGATACTCAAGTGATAATCAGCGTGAGGAGTCTATAGAAGGTCAGCTTCGTGAATGCAAGGAATTTGCAAAGCACAATGATATTCAAATCGTTGATTCGTATATAGACAGAGCGTTATCTGCCCGTACAGATAATCGACCTGCATTTCAGCAAATGATTAAGGACAGTGCAAAGAATAACTTTGAGGTAGTCATTGTTTGGAAGCTGGACAGGTTTGCCCGTAATCGTTATGACTCTGCTAATTACAAAGCAAAGCTACGAAAGAACGGTGTCAAGGTAATATCTGCAACAGAAACCATTAGCAATGGTGCTGAAGGAATACTACTTGAATCAATGCTTGAAGGCTACGCTGAATATTACTCGGCAGAGTTATCCGAAAAGGTAAAGCGTGGTTTAACTGAAAATGCACTTAAATGCAAGTTCAACGGAGGTATGTTGCCGATTGGCTATATCGTTGACGAAAATCAATACATACAAATTGATCCAACCACTGCTCCGGTAGTGTTAGATGCATTTCAGCATTATGCTGACGGTGCCACAATGAAGGATATAGTTAACGAAATGAATATGAATGGTATTCGTTCAATCCACGGAGCAAAAATGAATATCAATACTGTTACAAGAATGCTTCACAACAGAAAATATATCGGTGAATATAAGCACGGTGAGGTTGTAGTTGCGGGTGGTATGCCTGCGATAGTAACGGAAGAATTATTTGAAAAGGTTCAGGAACGAGCAGCGTCAAATAAAAAAGCTCCTGCTAAGCATAAAGCAGAAGATGAATACCTGTTAACCACTAAACTGTATTGCGGCAAGTGCAAAAGATTTATGGTTGGAGAATGCGGTACAAGTAAGGGCAATAACAAAACCTATCGTTATTACAAATGTGCCGGAGCAAAGAAGTATAAGGACTGCAAAAAGAAGCCTGTCAAGAAGGAATGGATAGAGGATTTAGTAATTAAATCTATCAAGAAAATAATCTTTAACGATGAGGTAATAGATAACATAGCAAATTCACTTTCTGAAGCACAGAAAAAGGAAAACACAGTCCTTCCATTACTCCAAAAGGATTACGCAGAAATTCAAAAGGGAATTGATAATTTAGTAAATGCAATTCAAATGGGAATTGTAACTGCATCAACAAAGGAACGACTTGAATCACTTGAAAAGCAGAGAACAGAAATTTCAATTAGAATTTCGCAGGAGGAGTTAAGGCATCCAACGATAACCAAGGAAGAAATAGTCTTTTGGATAAAGCGATTTAGGGAATTAAATACGAACAATTTATCCCACAGAAGAAGATTGATTGATAGCTTCATAAATTCAATTTATCTGTATGACGATAAAATGGTTATCACTTTTAATTACTGTGAAGGCACGGAAACAATTACATTTGATGAAATCAATGCAATCAACACAATGTCAGCTCGCTCGGATTTAACTTCATCCGCTGCGCCAATAATCCTATACACAAATAATGTGTATAGGATTATTTTTTTGAGTCATCTTGTTATATAATGTTAATTATCACATATATTATATATAGTTGTGGTGATTCAATGAACAAAAAGTTATTGAAACTGGAGATTATCGGATTTATAGTAGTTAGCATTATTGGGACGCTGATGCACTTTTTTTATGAATGGAGCGAAGAGTCAAAAATCGTAGCACTCCTCTGCCCTGTTAACGAAAGCCCATGGGAACATCTAAAACTATTATTCTTTCCCTATTTCTTTTTTGGAATATATGAAGCAATAACATTGAAGAAGGATAAATTCAATGTATTTTTTGCAAAATATATAGGCATAACAGCAGGAATTGTTACAACTCTAAATATCTACTATCTATGTCTGGGTATTACCGGCAAAAACATTGATTTTGTAAATATTGCATCGTATTTTGTAGGCATTGCAGTAGCTTTTATTGTAAGCTATATAATAATAAACAGCAGTATCGGCGGCAGTATGGCAAACGGAGCGTCACTGGCAATGATGATAGTAACGGGAATCATATTTGTACTATTCACATTTGAGCCTCCTATAATACCGTTATTTCAAGACCCGCAGAGCCTACAATACGGAATATAACAGACCCCATACCGAGGATGGTATGGGGCAAAATGTTATCTGTTATTTTCAAGATTATCAAGGCGATGATTGACAACCTTGATTTTTTCTTCCAGTAGGGGTACTCGCTGTGCAAAGTTATTATGCTTATCCACCTTTAATTCCAGTTGCTTGATACGATAAGCTGTAAGCTTTGACGAAGTAATAATACCGCCAAATGTTCCTGCAAGAGTACCCACCAGAGATAACAGAGCTACTATAATTTCGCTATTCATTTTTCATCTCCTATAATTATTTCTGAGACAAAAATCATATTAGCAGATAACTCAGATATGTCAATCCAATGTCCAAAAAATGCAACTGTAGATATGCACAATATTGGTTATAAAAGGAATTATGCTTTACACGGCTATTGTATAAATATCCATTTTTATGTATATTTATAACATTTTTTGCCATTTCTATTGACAACAAACATAATAAGTGTATAATAAATAAGATTTATAAATGACGATGGAGTAATTATGCAATGACAAAGGTATTTATTGACGGCAGCCAAGGTACTACCGGATTAAAAATATTCAAGCGTTTTGAAAACAGAAATGACATTGAATTACTAACTATCAACCGGGAAAAAAGGAAGGACCCGACAGAACGCGCAAGGATGATAAACATGTCTGATATCACTTTTCTTTGTTTGCCGGATGAGGCCAGCAGAGAGGCCGTGTCCATGGTTACCAACGAGAATGTAAAGATTATCGACACATCCACTGCTCACAGAACGAGTCCTGACTGGGCATACGGATTTCCGGAGCTCAGCGACAACCTGCTAAACAAAATACAGACCGGCAACAGAATTGCCGTGCCCGGATGTTACGCCAGCGGGTTCAACAGCATAGTATATCCCCTTGTGAGTCATGGCATAATCAGTGCCGACTACCCGGTTGTCTGCTATGCAATGAGTGGATACACCGGCGCAGGCAAAAAAAGTATAGCACAATATGAGGATACTCAGCGAGACCCTGAACTTGACGCCCCAAGACAATATGCGTTGAGTCAGGAGCACAAGCATCTAAAGGAAATGAAGGCAATCAGTGGACTTACCGGAACACCGTTTTTTGCCCCGCATATTTGTGACTACCCAAGAGGTATGGTTGTAAGCATTCCCCTATTCACAAATATGCTGACAAAAAAGTACGCAAAAGAGGATTTGCAACAAATATTTGCTGAGCATTACCGAGGACAAGCCTTTATAAAGGTTAGACCCGTCGGCTACACCCAGGGTATGATTTCCGGCAACACCTTCGCCGGCCGTGATGATATGGAGATAGAAATTAACGGTAATGATGACAGAATAGTAATCACATCCAGATTTGATAATCTTGGCAAGGGTGCCAGCGGAGCAGCAATTGAGTGTATGAATATCGCTTTGGGACTGGACCCAACAACCGGACTTAACATAGGAGAATAATTATGAACAACATCTACAAAACAATCGAAGGGGGTATATGTGCCTCCAAGGGCTACAAGGCAAACGGTACATATTGCGGAATTAAAAAGTCTGCCAACGATAACCCCAACGCACCGCACAAAAATGATATATGCCTTTACACAAGCGACGTGCCGGCAAACGCAGCCGCCGTATATACCCAAAACAAGGTTAAGGGCGCGCCGATAATTGTAACAAAATCAAATCTTGAAAAAAGCGGCGGCAAGGCAATAGCAGTTATTGCCAACTCTAAGAACGCAAACACTTGCAATGCAGACGGTATAGAAAAAGCTAACAGAATGTGCAGGTTAGTTTCTCAAGAACTGGGAATCCCCCAAGAACAGGTAATTGTTGCATCTACCGGTGTTATCGGTCAGATACTCCCGATAGAACCAATAGAAAAGGCTGTGCCAATACTGGCAAAAGGACTGGCCGACGACAAAAATTTGGAGGCCGCTACAGCCATCATGACCACAGATACTGTAAAAAAGGAATATGCAGTAGAATTTGATATTAACGGCGTTACCTGTCACCTGGGCGGTATGGCAAAGGGCTCGGGTATGATTCATCCAAATATGGCTACTACACTAAACTTCATTACAAGTGACTGTGCAATCAGCAGCGAAATGCTGCAAAAAGCATTATCCGAAATAGTAAAGATAACCTATAACTGCCTGTCAATTGACGGTGACCAATCCACAAACGATATGGTGTGTCTGATGGCAAACGGCATGGCATTAAATGAAGAAATAACCTGTGAGGGCAACGAATACGAAGTTTTTAAATCAGCGCTGTA
>JBJEOZ010000133.1:0-6475 GCA_051880975.1 Ruminococcus sp. | reverse complement strand
CAAAGTCCCAAAATTACGAAGGCCGTGCCAATTATGCCTACATCTACAGCAAATGAGCTGAAAACAACTACAATTTTTGTTTCGCTCCAACCACACTTTTCAAAGTGATGATGAATAGGACTCATTTTAAAAAGTCTTTTTCCGTGAGTTAGCTTAAAGTATGACACCTGCAAAATAACAGAAAGCATTTCAATAATATATACCAAAGCCATTGGAATAAGGATTACAGGCATATTCATTGCAAAAGCCATAGCACAAACAGCACCGCCTAAGAACAGAGAGCCTGTGTCACCCATAAATACCTTTGCAGGGTTAAAGTTCCAAATCAAAAATCCAAGGCATCCCCCTGCAATAGCTGAGGAAAGCACAGTTGTTGCAGGGCTTGACATAATGCTTGCAATAATCATATAGAACAATGCTACAAAGAATGTTTCCGAGCCTACAAGTCCGTCAATTCCGTCTGCAAGGTTAACTGCATTTACAATGCCCACAATTACGATAACGCTGATTATATAATACACAATGGCAAAGCTACCGAAGTCAACTGTTCCCAAAAACGGAATATAGGTTTTGCTGCCGTAGCCGAAAAATGCGTTAACGGCTACATATGCAATGGCTATTCCAAACTGAAAGCCCAGCTTCTGCTTTGCTGTAAGTCCAAGATTTCTCTTTTTTACAACCTTGATGTAGTCGTCCAAAAAGCCTACTGCACCGTACAAGAATGCCATAGCAAGGCTTACTATCATCATAAATACTTCCTTGCCAAAGGAGTAGCCTGTTGGCTCATAAATACTTCCAAAAAGGGCTAAACAGGTTGTGACAACCGCTGTTGAAACAACAATGGCGATAATAAACATTATTCCGCCCATTGTTGGAGTACCCTCTTTCTTTTTGTGCCAAGAAGGTCCGATATCCAAAATAGTTTGACCGTATTTAAGCTTGTGCAATGCCGGAATAAGAACCTTTCCCACTGTTGCAGAAATCGCAAATGCAATTACAGCCGCCAATGCTGCCCATATACCGTTTAACATTCAACTCACCTCAATTAATACTTCTTTTATTTTTATAAACTTAACAGATTATTGATTTCTTCAATAACCATTTTTACCGCTTTTTTGTCAGGGGATTCGCCCTTAATGCAATTTGATTATTCAAACCTAAAGTTCAATATCCCTTCGTCAGTCCGCAATACCTGTCTGTGCCGCAAATGTTACCGTCACCACAGTACCCTCGCTTACCTTTGTACCCTCCGGCAAGCTTTGCTGGGTTGACAAAGCGTCGCTTGTGGTTGACGCACCCTTTACCGACACATTCAGTCCGTAGGCTGCCGCCACATTGTTTACCTCGCTAAGATTGTACCCAATTAGGTTAGGAACCTCAACAGTTTCCTTTGCCGAGCTTTCGTCTGTATAAAGCACAACTGTTCCTCCGTTTGGAACGGATGCACCCGCCTCAGGAACCTGAGCAATAACCTTTTCTCCTGTTCCCTTTATTACAGCCACCAAGTTGTCACTTTGAACCTGTTGTTCAGCCTCGCTTGGTGTAAGACCGGCATATATACCGGCTACGCTGTCGATATTCTCCAGCTCTTCGTCTGTATATTCTGTTTCAACCTCAAGGTAAGGCAAAACCTCCTCCATAATAGACGAGAACACAGGTGCTGAAACTATTGAGCCGTAGTAAGCACCGCCAACAGGTGTGTCGAAGAACATCAGCATTGCATACTTTGGATTATCCGCAGGGGCATAGCCGAGGAATGATGCAATATAGTCCTCCTCACCGTCATCGTTGGAGTCAACCTTTTTTTCCGATGTACCGGTTTTTCCTGCTACTCTGTAACCTGCAACATATCCTGCTTTTACTCCGCCCTGCTTGGAGTTCCTTTCAAGAATTCCGTTGAGAATGTCTGAAACCTCACTTGAGATTACCTTCCTTTTAACCTTTGTGTCAAAGTTCTTGATAACATTTCCCTTGCTGTCCTGAATCTGCTTAACCACGTGGGGCTGAACAAGATTTCCTCCGTTGGCAACTGCCGAAACAGCGGTTATCATTTGTATAGGTGTGATTGAGAAGTTCTGACCGAAGGATGCAACTGCAAGGTCGGTTACAAGCATTGAACCGTCTTGGGAGAAGAATATGTCGTCACTTTCGCCGGGCAGGTCAATACCTGTCAGCTCCGAAAAGCCAAAGGCTTGATAATACTCCCAAAACTTCTCCGCTCCAATCTTTGCACCAATCTGCATAAATGCAGGGTTACAGGAATTGATAATTGCCTGTTCAAAGGTTTGTGTGCCGTGACCGTTTGTTTCGTGGCAATGAATTAATCTATCACCGACTGTCATTCCTCCTGAACAGAAAAATGTGTCGTCGGTGGAGATTACACCCTCCTCAAGTCCCATTGAAGATGTGATTATCTTAAATACAGAGCCGGGATAATAGGTGTCGGCAATCGCCTTGTTTCTCCATTGCTTTGTAAGTGCCTCGCTAAAGGCTTTGTTCTTCTTTTTTTCGTCGGTTATTGCGTCAATTTCTTTCTTTGTTTCAGTATCAGCAATAGTATAAGGGTCGTTAAGGTCAAAACCTCCCACCGTTGCCATTGCAATAATTTCTCCGGTGTTTACATCCATCATTATTGCACAGCCACGGTTATATACATTGAAGTCCTGTATATTTTGCGCCATATACTTTTCGCAGATAGCCTGAACAGTTTCGTCTATTGTGAGGACAATATTATTTCCGTCCTCTGCCTCAATATTCTGTTCATACTCAAAGGGCATATCCGCACCCCTTGAATTCCTTGCAGAAACAAGTCTGCCCTTTGTACCGGAAAGGTACTTGTTGTACTGATATTCAACTCCCTCAAGACCTTGGTCATCCGCACCGGTAAAACCGATTACGGAAGATGCAAGCTCGTTGTAGGGGTAATATCTTTTGTAATCATCAAGCAAATCTATTACATTTTTGATGCCGTACTTTTCTTCAATTTTGTCCTGAAGCTTTAGGATTTTCTCCCTTTCTTCACTTTCAATCTTCCTTTTAACATTGACATAGTAGGATTTTTGCTTTGTTTCCTCTAAAACATCCTCATATTCAAGGTCAAGAATTTTTGCAAGATTTTCGGCAACATATTCCCTCTGTTCATCCTCTTCAAAATATGCAGGAGCCATTACAACCCTCCACACAGAGGCACTCTGTGCAAGAGGTTTTCCGTTTCTGTCGTAAATTGTACCTCTTTTTGCAGATATTTCTGTATCGTGGAGCTGTTGCTCAACAGCCTTTTGGCTAAGCTCCTCGCCCTTTACAATCTGCAAAAATGCAATACGGCAAGCTGCCGCCCCAAAACCTAACAATATAATAATTATGAGCAGTAAGGCAGACCTTCGGCTAAGTGTTTGGTTTGCACCCGGCTTTGGTTTTGACATTATATCTGCTCCTTTCTTTTCAATAAATACGGAAAAAGAGTTAAGATTCACCTAATCTCAACTCTTGTTACCCTCTATAATCTTATTACATAACTGTCCCACTTATGACCACAGAGAGGATATTGCGTCTGCAATAGTATCAAAGATACTCTCATCAGCATCAGACACAACCTCTGCTTTATCTCCGCTGGAAAGATCCACAAATTCCTTTTGGCTGTTGGAAGCCTTATACATTCCCAGCTTATCCTGTGCATACTCCTCCACAATAGCAGTTGTGTACTTTGCGTCAACCTTCATCTGCATTTGGGTGTACTCGCTTTGGCTGTTCTCCAGCTTTTCCTGAGCGTTAGCAATGCTTTGATTAAGCTCGGTAAGCTGTACCTGACCATAGATAATTGCGGCAACAACAGCCACAACAATAGCAGAAAGTGCAAATCCAACAGCTAATCTAAGAGGATTGTGCTTGCGTCGTCTAATCTGTTCAATTTTTTTGCGTGGAATTCTAACCACTTTGCCCTTTTTCTTACGAACAGGCTCACGGTTATAGGAAATATCCCTTGCGGTGCTGTCCATATCAAAGAACGATATATCATATGCATTATTGTCTTTTAAAAATGTCATACTAAACTTCCCTGCAATATCTTATATACGAAAAAGACAACAATCTACATATTGTGATACATAGGTTCGTTATCTCACCAAAAATTCAAATAAAGAAAAATAAAAAAATACTATATATATTTATTTGCAACCGTTTTGTAACACAATCGGTTGTGTTTTTGTAACATTGATTACACTACTGAAATATTTTACTACATATAGTGTGATTTGTCCAGTCAAATAATACAAAATTGTCATTTTACATAAATTTTTTCGCAAATTCTCAGCTTTGCGCTTCGGCTACGGGCATTATTTTCCAATTCAGAAATTTCAGCCTCTATTGGCTTGCGGTTTACAAGCCTTGCCTTTGGTGAATTTCCACAAACACACACAGGAAAGTCCTTTGGACAGGTACAGCCCTGACACCATGACGCCATTTTCTTCTTCACAATTCTGTCCTCTAAGGAGTGGAATGTGATTACTGCAAGCCTGCCACCAACGGCAAGCATATCAAATGCATCATCAAGTCCTTTTTCAAGCTGGGTTAATTCACCGTTTACTTCTATTCTAAGTGCCTGGAAGGTCTTTCGGGCAGGGTGACCCTCTCTCCTAACCTTTTGAGGCACACTTGACTTTATAATTTCTGCAAGCTGAAGGGTGGTTTCAATTTTCCCTTCCTGTCTTGCATTTACAATACCTTTTGCTATGGACGGTGCGTACTTGTCCTCGCCATAGCGGTAGATTATATCTCTAAGCTCTTCATAGCTAAGGTTATTAACAAGGTCGGCGGCTGTTGTTCCGCTTTGGCTCATTCTCATATCAAGGGGAGCGTCCTTGTGAAAGCTAAAGCCTCTTGACTCTGTATCAAGCTGATGTGAGCTGACTCCAATGTCCAGTAAAACTCCGTCAACCTGATTTACTCCTCTGTCCTTTAACAGGAATTTCATATCTCCAAAGCAACCTTTGATTATTATGGAATTAGGCTCATCCTTAAACCTTTCCGTAACAGTTCTGATTGCGTCAGGGTCCCTGTCGATAGAAAACAGCTTACCGCACTTTAAATGTTTGAGAATTTCTGCCGAATGACCTCCACCGCCTGCTGTGCCATCAACATAAATTCCGTTTTCCTTAATATTAAGCCCCTCAATACACTCCTTGAGCAACACGGGAATATGGTTGAAACTCATCTTGGATTAAATCCTTAGAAGCTGGAGAGCGTCGTCCAGGTCTTTCTTCTTATCGTCAATAAATCGGTCAAATCGTTCTTTGTTCCAAACTTCAATTCTTGTATCCATACCCACAACAACAGCCTCGCCCTCAATGGCGCTGTCCTCACGCAATTTTTGGGGTAACTGAATTCTGCCCTGTGAGTTAGGACTTACAAGGGTTGCGGCAGATAAAAGTACATACTGGAGCGCCAAAGCACTTTTAGCAGGAAGCTCACGGATTTGATCCTTTAGGCGGTTGAATTCTTCAACTGACATAATCTGAATATTGCTGGAAAAGCCGTTGGTAACATAAAATTCCTCACCAAGAGCCTCCCTAAATCTCTGTGGCAGAACAATTCTGCCCTTAGCGTCAACGGAATGAACCGACATACCCGAGAACATATTTATCTGCCACCTCCAAATTCAGAATAAAAATGACATTCGCCTATCATCCTTCAACACTTAGTGTCACGAATTGACACGGAATGCCACTTAACAAACACTATTATATACCATAGGTTAAAATATTGCAAGGAATTTGTAACAATTTATTCAACTAAATTTTACGCTGAATTAATTTTCTGACAAAAGGGTGGAAAAATTTATAAAAAAAGAGCTGTGACGAATTTTTCATCGTCACAGCCTGATTATTTTACATCATAGAAGTAATGGCATTTTGGGGGTCATACAGGTTTTTCAGCACCTTGTATTGCAGTTTATTGTTAATTGTCATAATTTTTATACCGTCATAACCCTTGCACTCATAAATCATTTTTGGTGTTCCGCCCTTTGCGGGAACAGTAAGCAATGCTTGGCGTGTTATAAGGTCACTAAATGTATCTGTCTTTTCGTCGTACTCCATACCACCCATAATGAGAGGAGATAAGTACACCTTGCCTCCTGCTATCTCCATAGTAACAGAATGGATTGAGTTTAATTTTAAGCCTTCCTTATCTTTAATCTTATTATAAATATCATTCCATGTACAAAGCTGTACTGCCTTGCTCTTTACACCTGTTCTTTTATAGAAAACCTCTTTATTATTACTGTTCTTCTTACTGTAACAAACTGTATCACCGTCAACATAGTTCAGGTCGGTAATCTTTGTTGCCACAGTATTGATTTTGCCGGACTTATCAAGCCTTTTTAAATCCATTTTATTGGTTAAATAGTACAGATAATTCTTTGTGGAATAAGTATATTCCGCCTTAAAGGTTTTGGTCTTGCCTGTTGCTAAATCATAGG
>JBJEOZ010000132.1:0-6545 GCA_051880975.1 Ruminococcus sp. | reverse complement strand
AAATAACTATTCTTCACAATGTGAATTGTCGTTTAATCTGTATGATAGCGTCATAAGGCTGTCGGTCATATGTACATTTTCAACAACTGTATCACTGTACTTTCTTGAAATATCATAGTGAGAGAAATTCCAAAAAGCCTTGATTCCGTTGCTATATAGCTTGTCAATAATTCCGGCAACGCTGGTCTTTGGAACACACAGTACAGCAATGGAAATGTTGTTGTCGGCAATGAACTTTTCCATATCCTTTTCGGGGTAAATCCTTATCCCCTTAATTTCCTGTCCAACAAGAAGTGGGTTTGTTTCAAATATACCCTTAACACAAAAACCTTTTTCAATGAAATTGATGTGCAGGGCAATAGCCTTGCCAAGGTTACCGGCACCAAGAATAATGGCGTTGTTCACCTTGTTAAGACCAAGTATATTCTCCATTTCACCCTTTAGAAAGGATATACTGTACCCATATCCCTGCTGACCAAACCCACCAAAGCAGTTAAAATCCTGTCTGATTTGGCTGGCAGTCACATTCATAAGCTCCGCAAGCCTACTTGAGCTTATTCTTTTTTCTCCACTATCAGCTAATTCACTTATGAATCTGTAATACCGTGGAAGTCGCCTTATTACAGACATAGAAATTTTATCATGCTTCGGCACTTATTATGCCACCTTTCAAATTATAGGATTGCCTTTAGTCTTTCGTTAACAGCAAGGAGGAAGTCCTCTGTGTTAACCTTTTTCTTGTTTTCAAGTGTGGAGAGTAGGTAAAGGTCGCCTGTCATTACACCCTCTTCAATAGTTGTGATTGTAGCCTTCTCCAGCTTATCGGCAAAGTCACAAAGTGCGTCTATGCCGTCAAGCTCGCCTCTTTTTCTGAGAGCGCCTGTCCAAGCAAAGAGAGTTGCAACGCTGTTTGTTGATGTTTCTTCACCCTTTAGGTGCTTGTAGTAGTGACGCTGAACAGTACCGTGTGCAGCCTCATACTCATAAATTCCGTCAGGGGAAACAAGAACAGAGGTCATCATAGCAAGTGAGCCAAAGGCTGTTGCTATCATATCACTCATAACATCACCGTCATAGTTCTTACAAGCCCAGATGTAACCGCCCTCAGAGCGAACAACCCTTGCAACAGCGTCGTCGATAAGTGTGTAGAAGTACTCAATACCTGCCTCTTCAAACTTTTCCTTGTACTCGTTGTCAAAGATTTCCTGGAAAATATCCTTAAATGTATGGTCGTATTTCTTGCTGATTGTGTCCTTTGTTGCAAACCAAATGTCCTGCTTTAGGTCAAGTGCATAGTTAAAGCAAGCACGGGCAAAGGAGCCGATGGAGCTGTCAAGGTTGTGCATACCCTGAATAACACCGTCACCCTTAAAGTCGTGGATAAGTGACTTTTCTGTTGTGCCGTCAGCCTTTGTAACAAGTAGCTCAGCCTTTGAGCCGCCTTCAACAACCATCTCTGTGTTCTTGTAAACATCACCATATGCGTGTCTTGCAATGGTGATTGGCTTTTTCCAAGTTGGAATGTAAGGAGTGATGCCCTTAACAATAATAGGAGAACGGAAAACAGTACCGTCAAGGATTGCTCTGATTGTACCGTTAGGTGACTTCCACATCTCTTTAAGGTCATATTCAGTCATTCTTGCAGCGTTTGGTGTGATAGTTGCACACTTAACAGCAACGCCGTACTTCTTTGTTGCCTCTGCTGAATCAATAGTAACCTGGTCGTTAGTTGCATTTCTGTTTTCAAGACCAAGGTCATAGTACTCTGACTTTAAATCAACATAAGGAGTGATAAGGATATC
The DNA here is from genome assembly GCA_051880975.1 of Ruminococcus sp. GTDB lineage: Bacteria > Bacillota > Clostridia > Oscillospirales > Acutalibacteraceae > Ruminococcoides. The sequence goes on along the minus strand of JBJEOZ010000132.1, from coordinate 4,743 downwards.
CTTAATCATCTTCCAAATGATTCTTGTCATTTCATCTCCGTCCATCTCTACAAGAGGTGTGGTCATAGGAATTTTTGCCATAATAATTCTCCTTCTTTTTTATAATTTACAGTTGTTTATATTAATGATTAAGTATAATCAGCTGTTTTCCTTTGTGTAGTTAAGCAGACCGCCTGCAATGATAATTGCCTTAGTTCTGTCTGTAAGCTCACACTTAGCCATAATTTCTTCGCCTGTTGTCTTGTTTACAACCTTAACATCACCGCCGTTTGCAACGATTTCCTTAACATCAGGAAGTACAATTTCATCACCCAGAGAAATCTTGTCATAGTCATTCTCGTTGCAGAATTCAAGAGGAAGAATACCTGCGTTGATAAGGTTAGCTCTGTGAATTCTTGCAAAGGATTTTACAAGAACAGCCTTAACTCCAAGGTAAAGTGGTGCAAGTGCTGCGTGTTCTCTTGAAGAACCCTGACCGTAGTTTGCTCCGCCTACAATGATAGATGAGCCAAGGGATTTTGCCCTTGCAGGGAATTCAGGGTCGCAAACAGTAAAGCAATGCTGTGAAATTGCAGGAATGTTTGAACGAAGTGGAAGTATCTTTGCACCGGCAGGCATAATGTGGTCTGTGGTGATGTTGTCCTCAACCTTTAATGCACAGGTTGCATTGATTGTATCTTCAAGTGGAGTTGTTTCAGGGAAAGGCTTAATGTTTGGTCCTCTTAATACTTCAATGTTGTCCATTTCCTCCTCAGTAGCAGGAGCAATAACCATATTGTCGTTGATAAGGAACTTCTCAGGCATTTCTACCTCGTAACCCTCGCCGAGAGTTGTTGGGTCTGTAAATACACCTGTAAGTGCAGATGCAGCCGCAGTTTCAGGGGAAACAAGGTAAATCTGTCCGTCCTTTGTTCCGGAACGACCAAGGAAGTTTCTGTTAAATGTTCTTAGGGAAATACCCTTTGAGTTAGGTGACTGACCCATACCGATACATGGACCGCAAGCAGATTCAAGAATTCTTGCACCGGCTGCAATAAGGTCACCAAGTGAACCGTTAAGTGCCAGCATATTAAATACCTGCTTTGAACCCGGTGCAATAGCCAGTGAAACATTTTCAGCAACAGTCTTACCCTTTAAGATGTGAGCAACTGTCATCAAATCTCTGTAAGAAGAGTTTGTGCAAGAGCCAATACAAATCTGGTCAACCTTTTGACCTGCAAGGCTTTCAATAGTCTTGATGTTGTCAGGTGAGTGTGGACAGGCAGCCATTGGCTTTAGTGTAGAAAGGTCAATGTCGATAACCTCGTCATAAACAGCGTCCGAGTCCGGTGAAAGCTCAATCCAATCCTCCTCACGACCCTGTGCCTTAAGGAATTCCCTTGTAAGCTCATCAGATGGGAAGATAGAGGTTGTAGCGCCAAGCTCCGCACCCATATTTGTAATTGTTGCTCTTTCCGGAACAGAAAGTGTCTTAACACCCTCACCGCCGTATTCAACAATTTTGCCAACACCGCCCTTAACGGACATAATTCTCAAAACTTCAAGAATAATATCCTTAGCGGCTACCCAAGGGTTAAGCTTGCCTGTAAGGTTTACTCTAACCATCTTAGGCATTGTAATGTAGTAAGCACCGCCACCCATGGCAACAGCAACATCAAGTCCGCCGGCACCCATAGCCAGCATACCGATACCGCCACCTGTTGGTGTGTGTGAGTCGGAACCGATTAATGTTTTGCCCGGCTTACCAAATCTTTCAAGGTGAACCTGATGACAAATTCCGTTACCCGGTTTGCTGAAATAAATACCGTGCTTTTTACAAACAGACTGAATAAATCTGTGGTCGTCAGCATTTTCAAAGCCTGTCTGAAGTGTGTTGTGGTCAATGTAAGCAACAGACTTCTCTGTTTTAACACGAGGAACTCCCATAGCCTCAAATTCCAGGTAAGCCATAGTACCTGTTGCGTCCTGTGTCAAGGTTTGGTCAATTCTAAGACCGATGTCTGTGCCCTTGACCATTTCACCGTCAACAATGTGTTCTTTAATAATTTTTTCTGCCAGTGTGTAACCCATAGTGATTTCTCCTTTTTTTACAGATTTATTGTAATCTCTTTCTCCAGAAAACTCTGTTAACAAGATAAAATACTCTATTATTATACAATATTTTTCCCCTTTAATCAATGTTAAATTTATAACAATTTAATTATTAGTGCCCAAATATAGAATAACATTCAGAAATTTTTTCTACAAAATAACAGTAATTTCTATTTTAATTGTATTTACATACTTGTTGTGATATAATCAATAACTGTGCAAAAATATAAATTATTAGTATTAAACATAAAGGAAATGATTGAATGGCTACAAGAGAAAATCTAAGAAATATCGCAATTATCGCCCATGTTGACCACGGAAAAACCACCTTGGTTGACGAGCTGTTAAAGCAAAGCGGAACATTCCGAAGCAACGAGGTTGTGGAGGAGCGTGTTATGGACAGCAACGATATTGAAAGGGAAAGAGGAATTACAATTCTTTCCAAGACAACTTCAGTTGTTTACGGCGACACAAAGATTAATATAGTTGACACACCGGGTCACGCAGATTTTGGCGGTGAGGTTGAGCGTATCCTCCAAATGGTTGACGGTGTTTTACTTGTTGTTGACGCCTTTGAGGGCTGTATGCCTCAGACAAGATTTGTTCTTAAAAAGGCTTTGGCACTTAAGAAAAAGCCACTTGTTGTTCTAAATAAAATCGACAGAGAGGGTGCTCGTCCCGAGGAAGTTGTTGACGAAGTGCTTGATTTGTTCATTGAGCTTGGGGCAGACGACGACCAGCTTGAATTTCCTGTTGTTTACTGCTCTGCAAAGGCAGGCTATGCATCCCTTGATTTTAACGAAAAGGGTACTGATATGATACCTCTGTTCAAGAGTATTGTGGAGGAAATTCCTGCTCCTCAGGGTGACCCAGACGCAGGTCTGCAAATTCTTATCTCCAACATAGATTATGACGATTATGTTGGCAGAATAGGTGTGGGAAGAGTTGAAAGGGGTACTGTTAAGTCAGGTCAGGGCGCTGTTCTCTGCGGTATTGACGGTAGCCGAAAGAATGTTAAAATCCAAAAGCTGTATGAGTACGAGGGTCTTAACAGGGTAGAAACAGATGAGGCAACCTACGGCGACCTTATCTGCATCAGCGGTGTTGGTTCAATCAATATCGGTGAAACACTTTGCTCCTACGAATGTGTAGAGCCACTTCCATTTGTCAAAATTGACGAGCCTACCGTATCAATGAACTTTATTGTAAACAATTCTCCTTTTGCTGGACGAGAGGGTAAATTCGTAACTTCAAGAAATCTCCGTGACAGACTTTTTAAGGAAATCGAAACAAATATTGCCCTAAAGGTAGAGGAAACAGATTCAGCCGATACCTTCAAGGTGTCAGGCAGAGGTGAACTTCACCTTTCTATCCTTATTGAAACAATGAGAAGACAGGGCTATGAATTCCAGGTTTCCCGTCCACAGGTTATTACAAAGGAAATTGACGGTGTTTTAAATGAGCCTGTTGAGGTTCTTATGATAGAAGTTCCTGACGAATATGTTGGCGCAGTAATGGAAAAGTTAGGCTCAAGAAAAGCAGAGCTTGTAAATATGGACACCAACGGCAGCGGTACAACACACATTGAGTTCCGCATTCCGTCAAGAGGACTTATGGGCTACAGACCTGAATTTTTAACAGATACAAACGGCAACGGTATTATGAACCATGTATTTGATGCATATGAGCCTTGGAAGGGAGAAATCATCACAAGGCATCAAGGTTCCCTTATCGCTTGGGAAACAGGTGACGCAGTAGCATACGGACTGAATGCCGCACAGGAGAGAGGACGACTTTTCATAGGCGCAGGTGTTCCTGTGTATGAGGGTATGATTGTTGGTGCATCTCCAAAGGCAGAGGACTTAACTGTAAATGTCTGCAAGAAAAAGCATATGACAAATACAAGAGCATCAGGCTCCGACGACGCACTAAAGCTTACACCACCGTCAATTATGTCACTTGAACAGTGCCTTGAATTTATCGGTGACGACGAGCTTGTTGAGGTTACCCCCGAAAATATCCGTATGAGAAAGACAATTCTTTCCCGTGAACAGAGAATGAAAAACCAAAACCGTAAAAAATAATGAACTATGTTATTCTTGATTTAGAGTGGAATGCCTCATTCAGCAAAAAGGACAAGCGTTATTACAACGAAATAATTGAATACGGTGCAGTTAAAACTGACGAAAACCTTAACATAATCGACACCTTTTCAATGCTGATTAAACCACAAATTGGCAAAAAGCTGAACTCTCGAATAAAGGAGCTTACCCACATAACAAACGAGGAGCTGGAAACCTCCCACAACAGCTTTCAAACTGTTTCCGCCTCCTTTGAAGAATTTTTGGGTGATGCTGTTTTGCTCACTTGGGGTACAAGCGACATTCACGCCCTAATGGAAAATTACGGCTACTACAATAAGGACAACCGCCCCTCATTCCTAAAGTACTACTGCGACTTACAGCTGTATTGCGAATTTGCCCTTGATAAGCACGACAAGGGCAAACAGATGGGACTTTCCACCTGTGCAGAGCTTTTAAATATTGACAGCGGAGAGTTAACCTTGCACCGAGCATTAACAGATGCAGAGCTTAGTCTGCTGTGCTTTAAAAAGCTGTACGATAAGGGAAAAATAGGGAAGTACATCAGGAA
>JBJEOZ010000131.1:0-6609 GCA_051880975.1 Ruminococcus sp. | reverse complement strand
TGCCGTCAACAATGATAGTGTTTTCCTTGTCAACCTTTACCTGACGAGCTGTACCAAGCTGGTCAACTGTGCAATCCTTAAGCTCAAGACCAAGGTCGGATGTGATTACCTGACCGCCTGTAAGGGTTGCAATATCCTGGAGCATTTCTTTTCTTCTGTCGCCAAAGCCCGGAGCCTTGACTGCAACACAAGTGAATGTGCCACGGAGCTTGTTGAGAACGAGAGTTGTGAGAGCTTCGCCCTCTACATCCTCGGCAATGATAAGGAGCTTTCTGCCTGACTGAACAATCTGCTCGAGGAGAGGAAGAATTTCCTGTGTTGTTGAAATCTTTTTATCTGTGATGAGGATAAGGCAGTCGTCAAGCTCTGCAACCATCTTGTCTGTATCTGTTACCATATAAGGTGCGATGTAGCCTCTGTCGAACATCATACCCTCAACAACCTCGGAATATGTTTCGGCTGTTTTGGACTCCTCAACTGTGATAACACCGTCTGTGGAAACCTTTTCCATAGCCTCTGCAATAAGGTTACCGATGAATGGGTCAGCGGAAGAGATTGTTGCAACTCTTGCAATATCCTCTGTGCCTGCAACCTCTTTTGAATTTTCCTTTAATGTTTCAACAGCCTTGTCAACAGCCTTTTTGATACCGTTTTTAAGCACCATTGGGTTTGCACCAGCTGTAACATTCTTCATACCCTCACGGATAAGAGCCTGTGCAAGGAGAGTTGCTGTTGTTGTACCGTCACCGGCAACATCATTTGTCTTTGTGGAAACTTCCTTTACAAGCTGTGCGCCCATATTCTCAAATGGGTCGTCAAGCTCGATTTCCTTTGCGATTGTAACACCGTCGTTTGTGATAAGTGGTGCGCCAAACTTTTTGTCAAGAACTACATTTCTGCCCTTTGGGCCAAGTGTGATTTTTACTGTGTCGGCGAGCTGATCAATACCGGACATTAGTGCCTTTCTTGCGTCTTCGCCATAAAGCATTTGCTTTGCCATTTCAAATTACCTCTTTTCTTATTCAACTATTGCGAGAATATCTGACTGAGAAACGATTGTGTACTCTTCCCCGTCAATCTTAACTTCTGTACCGCTGTACTTGGAGGTAACAACCTTGTCGCCCTCTTTTACAGTCATTTCTACCTTTTCACCGTCTACTACACCGCCCGGTCCTACTGCAACTACTGTTGCAAAGGATGGCTTTTCCTGTGCAGATGCTGAAAGTACAATGCCGGAAGCAGTTGTTTGCTCTGCCTCTTCGATTTTGACAACTACCTTGTCAGCTAATGGTTTAATAGTCATAATATTTTTCCTCCTTCGAGTGTGATTGTAGTAATTAGCACTCTCTTTCTTCGAGTGCTAATGTTATTGTAGCACTAACTTATATACTCGTCAAGTATAATTTTGAAAAATTTTCAAATTATTATTCTACTATCTTGAAAACCTTGCAAAAAATGTACATTTTACTTTTTGAAGTACATAAATGCCTGACATTTTAGCATACCGTTGTAAAGCTTTCTCCGTTTATCCGCTTTTCTGCCAAAGATTTTTTCAAATTCATCGTCAGGAGAAATTATAGTATAACTCCAACCGTCTTTTTTGGCGAATTTTTGCCCCATAATTTCATAAAGCTCACGAGCCTTGTCAATGTCAAGTAGTCTTTCGCCGTATGGCGGGTTGGTTATGACTGTTCCACGAGGAAAACCGTGGGTAAAATCCCTAATATCCCTTTGTTCAAAGGAGATTCTGTCACCTACCCCTGCTTTGTAGGCATTTTCTCTTGCAATATTCAGGGCATCTCTGTCAATGTCGTAACCAAAGGCTTTGAAGTTGCAGTCCTTGTTGATTTGGGATTTGGCTCTCTGTCTTTCCTCTTCCCATACTTCCTTTGGAATTTGGCTCCAGTTTTCGGATACAAAACCTCTGTTAAGTCCGGGGGCAATATTTAACGCCTTTAATGCACTTTCAATAAGGATTGTTCCGCTACCGCACATTGGGTCGATTACTGTGTGGTTTTTTCTAACCATTGAAAGCTCGGAAAGTACTGCCGCCAAGGTTTCTTTTATAGGTGCATCATTGGAGTTTTCTCTGTAACCTCTTTTGTACAGCCCCACACCTGTGGTGTCTATCATTATGGACACCTTATCCTTTAATATCAAAAACTGAATTTGATGGAGTTCTCCGTCCTCAGGAAGCCAATCGTTTCCGTAGGCATTGGACAGGGATTTTGCCACTGATTTTTTGATGATTTTTTGGCAATCGGGTACAGACATAAGCTGACTGGAAAGACAGGTGCCTTTTACAGGGAATTTATCCTTTTCGTCAAGGTAATCTGACCAATTAATCCTTGAAACACCGTCAAAAAGTTGTTGAAAGCTTTTTGCGTAGAAGGTGTCAAGGAGAATTAATATTCTCTCGGCATATCGTGAGCAGATATTCGCCCTTGCAAGGATTTTGCTGTCACCCTTAAATACTACTCTGCCGTTTTCGGCGGACACATCATTTGCGCCCATAAATTTTAGTTCGTTAGCCACAAGTCCCTCTACTCCCAGGAGGCAAGTGGCAACCATTGTAAATTCCTTTTTCATAAAAATCTCCAAAAAATATAGAGGCTTTTTTGAGCCTCTATATCTCTAAATTATTTGAATATTTCACCTGTTTATACCTCAGGCTCAAGAAGTCCGTAGGTGTTGCCCTTACGCTTATACACAACATTTGTTTCGTTTGTTTCGGCATTGATGAACACAAAGAAATCGTGGTTAAGCATATTCATTTGGAGAATTGCCTCCTCAACTGAAATAGGCTTAACAGGGATTGTCTTGTAGCGAATGTCAAACTCCTCTTCATCCTCAATATCCTCGTCAGGGAGAATTGCTGTAAAGTCAGCTGTGTTGTCCCTTAGGCGGCGGGATAGACGAGTTTTGTTCTTGCGCATTTGTCTGCCAAGAATATCAACAACCTTGTCAAGAGCATCGTTCATTTCGTCCTGTGTGTCCTCTGCTCTGTAAATCATACCGTTGTCGCTTACTGTAACTTCTACTGTCTGACGGTTTTTGTAAAGTGTAACAACAACAGAGGCTGTTGCATCCTCTGAAAAAATCTTATTAAACTTGGAAAGCTTTTTTTCGCAAAGTTCTTTAAAATTGTCCTTTAGGTTAACTTTTCTGGCTGTGTAGGCTATTTTCATTAAAATTCCTCCAGTATTTATTTATTACGGCCACCCCTGCGGGAATAACCGCGACTTTCGTTCCCACGCTTCAAATCGGACATTTTGTCCTCAGAAGTCTTTTTAAACCTGCTCATCATATCCTCAAAGGAGCTACTGTCGTTTTTGCTGTCCTCCCACTGGAAATCTCCGGGAGATGTTACCTTTGGTGCAGGTACATATGGCTTGCGAGGTCTTTTTTGCTTTGGCTTTGGTGCAGGTTTTTCAAGATTTGCCTTGATTGAAAGAGAAATCTTTCCGTTATCTATGGAGATAACCTTTACTGTTACTTCATCCCCAACCTTGATTGCATCGTTAATGTCGTTTACATATTCGTGAGAAATTTCCGAAATATGCACCATTCCTGATTTATTGTCAGGTAAAGCAACAAAAGCACCAAACTTCATTACTCCTGTTACATTACCTTTTACTACGCTTCCTACTTCCAAAGCCATATTCTACCCCTTGTTCCCATTTCCATCAGTCGCCTGATATATTTACAAATACTCTTTCTCCGGCATGAAGATAACCATCTTCCTTTGCCTTTTTTTCTATATATTCCTCGTTGTCCTTGTCGGACAGGTTATATATATCTGTTAATTCATCGTTTTTTATTTCTTGTACAGAAATTTTGTTGTTAAGTGCATCAAGTTCAGACTGCTTTTTATCAATTTGATAAAATTGAGATATTAGCATATAAGCCGCATATAATGCGAAAATCACAACCGCAGTAATTAAAAGAAAACGATATTTTGTCTTTTTCTTTACAGGTGTAACTTCCTTAACAACATTTTCGCTGTCAGAAATCACCACATTCTCAGCACTTATATTGTTCTTTTTTCTCATTCTTACAACCTTTTTTAAAAAATACAAATCTGTTTATAATTCCTTTTATTATTACACCTAAATTATACACTAAAAACGCAAAAGATTTCAATAGTTTTGTTAGAACTTTTTTGAAAAAAACATAAATTTTTTGAATAATTACACTAAATATTGAAAATATCTTTATAAAAAGTACAATAGATAGTTTGCCTACGGTAAATCTTAGGGTTAATGCACTTATCGCCATACCAACAAGCATATAAATCCTCGGTTTGCCGAAATTGTAGGCAAGTGAAAATATGAATACTATGACAGAACAGAGAACCATAAACAATATGTCAAGTAAAATGATAACATATTTATGGCTTTTGAAAACATACCTTAAAAATCGGTTTATGTCGTAGATTTCGTATATAAACGCTCCCCACAGTAAGGATATTAAGAATACTGTGGGGTGAAATGTTTGATACAGCTCCATTATCTTAACAGCCTTTTGATAAAGCCTTTGTCGGTAGTTTCCTTTATGTATTGCAGGGAATTTACCTTTCCGTCAACATTCACCTCTCCGCTTTCAAGGTTTAGCTTGTTAACGTGAAGGGACTCTCCTTTGATAACAAGGGATGAGCTTTCAAGGGTAAGCACAACGCTTTCCTCTGTAAAAGCATTCACATCCTTTACCCCTGTTACCGAAAGTTCTTTTCTATCCTTTAGAGTAATTTGATTTTCAGGCATAACAATCCCCCATATAGTTTATCTTATACAGTAAATTATATGGGAGAAAATGCTAATTATGATATTGGTTTGTACAGAGTAGTTGCGTCCTCTTTACGGACTGTTTCCTTTACGGAAACAACCTCTACCGACACTGTTCTTTCTCCGAGGGTGATGTCGATTCTGTCGCCCTCTTTGACTTTTGTTGAGGCTCTGGCTACATTTCCGTTAACAGATACCTTGCCTGCATCACAAGCCTCGTTAGCAACAGTTCTGCGTTTGATAATTCTGCTTACCTTTAAATACTTATCTAATCTCATAAAAACTTAAAACTCCAAAAAAGTAAAAGGCTGACAAAAAGTCAGCCAAAATTACTAATAAACAATGATTAAATCCTTGGTGCATATTGCAACCAAAGGTCTATTCCGTTTTCCTTAAATTACTGGTTAACAGTGTTCTTAAATTCTTTACCGGCCTTGAATGCAGGAACCTTAGAAGCAGGAATTTCAATCTTGTTACCTGTTCTTGGGTCACAACCCATTCTTGCATTTCTCTGGCGCTGTTCAAATGTACCAAAGCCTACAATCTGAATCTTGTCGCCTGCAGCAACAGTTTCAACGATTGTGTCGATAGTAGCTGTGAGTGCTGCCTCAGCATCTTTCTTTGTAAGACCGCTCTTCTCTGCGATAGCAGCAATTAATTCTGTCTTTTTCATTTTTATTTTCCTCCGTAAAAATAGTACATTATTTTACTTCATCCCACAAGGAATCAAGTAAGGATAGCGGTGCTGATTCCATTGCAATACCACGCTCTTTTGCCAAAGCTTCAACCATTCTGAAACGATTTGTAAATTTGTCGCAGGCGTGATAAAGTGCTTCTTCTGAATCCACCTTTAAAAATCTTGAAACATTTACCACAGAAAACAGTAAATCTCCAAGTTCTTCTTCCATACCTTTTTTGTCGCCGTCTTCAATAGCTTTCTTAAGTTCCTGAGTTTCTTCTTCCACCTTTTGAAGTGCTCCGCTTACATCAGGCCAGTCAAAACCGACCTTGGCTGCTTTCTTCTGAAGTTTTTCACTTCTCATAAGAGATGGCAGGGATTTAGACACACTATCCATTGCATCTGACTGAGTCTTTTGGGACTTAGTCTGCATTTTTATCTTATCCCAATTTGATAAAACTTCATCAGTTGTGTCAGCCTTGACATCAGCAAAGATATGGGGATGTCTGACAATCAGCTTTTTACATATACCGTCGCAAACATCATTTATATCAAAGCTACCTACTTCGCTTTCCATTTCTGAATGGAAAACAACCTGCAAAAGAACATCGCCAAGCTCTTCCTTGAGGAGTTCCCTGTCTTCGGTGTCGATAGCCTCAATTACCTCATAAGTTTCTTCAATAAAATTTTGTCTTATTGATTTATGGGTTTGCTCTCTGTCCCAAGGACAACCTCCGGGGGCTCTCAGCATCTTCATAATTTGTAATAAATCTTCAAAACCGTACTTTGGCTTTTGCTGAAAGTCCAATGCTCTTCCCCCTTAAATTTGTTTGATGCACAAAACTACAGATATATTCTACTTCATAAGTTTGAATTTTGCAAGTATTTTTGCTATTTTTTCATTTTTTGTGAGGATTTCAAGGTCATTTTTATCAAAAGTCTTGAGAATTAATATGAAAACAGCATAAATAATTCCTGCAAAGCAAATTGAAATAAATGTTGCAAGGTAAATATTTATCATATCCCTTAAGAAATAGTATGAAAAATATGCTGTAACTCCGCAAATTATACCGCTTATAAGAGGTTTTATCAATGCGTTTGTAAAGTTTGGTCTGATACCTGTTGACTTGACAAGAATGTACATTG
>JBJEOZ010000130.1:0-6610 GCA_051880975.1 Ruminococcus sp. | reverse complement strand
GTGGGTACAAGCTTGCTGTGAAAATCTCTGTATTTTAAATCAGCATTATTCTTCAAAAAAAGAATAATGCTGTCATAGTCATTTTCAGTCCAATTATCTAATATAAACTGTTCCATTATAGTTTTATACTTTCCATTCAAAAACCGTCTTAAAGGGTGTGTTAAGGTCAGCCGCAAACGCTCTGTGCATATCGTCAAAGTTCTTAACAGGTGCGTCCTCGTAAATAATAGAGGACAGTCGTCTGCGGAACCTTTGAGCCTGCATAAGAGCAATGGCTGATTCAAAGTCAGCTCGTCCACTTCGTGAGCAACCCACCATTGTGAAACCCTTTTCAAGCAAAAGTCTTGTGTTGATTGCAACCTTGTTTTCTGAAACACCCATCAGCATCAAAGTTCCCTGTGGACTTGTATGCTCAATCATATCGTTAATTGCGTCTAAAGCACCTTCACCGCCAACACATTCAATAGCGTGGTCAATTTGTAAATCCTTTGGAATGTTGTAGGTGAGGAAAGCCCTTGTAACAAAGGAAAATCTGCTCAACTTCCTTTGGTTTTTACCGATAACATATATCTTTGCCTTAGGCATTTTTGTGCGCAGAACATTGGCTATTACATAGGATAATGCACCGTCGCCCCAAATTCCGATTGCGTCCCTCTTTTTGTGTGCCAGTTTGTTAAGCCTTGAATAGGCGTGACAGGCAACAGAAACAAATTCGGTAATTGCCGCAGTTTGCAAAGGAATATTCTCAAAGGGAATTACTCTGTCCGGCTCAATGTCGACAAATTCCCTCATAAATCCGTCTGCACCTGAGCTTAAGAATTTGCTGTCCCTGCGGTAATTTTCGTAAATCAAAGGCTTTTCGTCGTCGAGGATAACACCGTTTTCGTCACGGGCAGGCTGGTTTGGTATCATAACCACCTGTTGCCCCGGCTGAAAATGCCCCGTCTTATCCATAATGACCTCGCCGCAGCATTCGTGAATAAGCGCCATTGGCAGTTTTTCACGCATAACATTGATGTCACGGTTGCCCTGATAATACCTTTGGTCTGCGTGGCATATAGACATATAACGAGGTCGTACTATTACCTTTTTGTTAATCTCAATATCCTCAAATTTCACCGAGAAAAATTGGGGAGAGGTGAGTTGGTAAATGTAGTTAATCACTTGTCATTTTCCTCCAGCTCAACAATCTTGCCGCCGACGATTACTTGAGCAATATTATAGTCGCTGATAGTTGTAATTTTAATATTTGATGAGTTGCCCCTAACCAGCTTAACAGGAGCACCCTTCATAACACAAATTTTACAGGCATCTGTCAAAATATTCTTTTCAGATGGCTTTAACTGCTTGTAAAGTGACTTTAACAAGCCGATTTTAAAGGTCTGTGGTGTTTGACCCTGATACATCATAGCCCTGTCGGGAATGTTGTCAATCTGCTCCGCATCCTTTGACATAACGATAGTATCAACAGCAGGAATAACAGTGTCACAGGCTCCGTAGGTTATTGCGTTTTCAATATTTTCATTGAGAATTCTGAGTGTAACAAATGGTCTTACAGCATCGTGAGTTACAATGATGTTGTCCTCGTCCTCACCGAAATTCTTTTCAATATCGTTAATAATATTGAATATTGTGTCGTTTCTGTTCTTACCGCCCTGAACAAGAATGATTTTGTCGTCAATATCCAGGTCGTACCTCTCAAGTAAGTCGGACATATATCCAAGCCAAGCAGGATTAACGCCGATATAGATTACATCAATTTTTGAACACATTAACATTTTTTCAAGTGTATGAATAATGATTGGCTTGTTATCTAAGGGAAGAAACTGCTTTGGCATATTGCTGATATGCATTCTTGTTCCGCTTCCCCCTGCAAGTATTGCACCGAATACCATAATAATACCTCGCTTAAATAAAAATCAGATGTGTTAATACTGAGTATTATAACACATCTGAATAATTTTTTCAATTATTTATGCAGGATTTGTTCAGATCAAGGAAAACAAGGTCGTGATGTGGCACTCTTTTTTCCTCAGGAGGTAGCTCCATATAATCTCCGAAAGCAATTTTAAGGTACTTGTCGTAACCCACGGGAATAGGGAACAGTTCCCCCTCAAACGGCTTAAACACTGCACTTTCAAAGCATTCCTTTGGGTATTTGTTCATCATATAGTGAGGACCTGCACAAAGCTCGGTTATGTAGGTACATTCCTCAATAGGGTATCTTGTCATTCTCCTTTCGCAGTGCTTCCAAATCTTTGTGCGTAGCTTTCTGCTCCTGACAATTCCAAGGAGTATTTTGCTAAAAAAGGCAACTGCACCGCCGTGCTTTTCGGGAACAACCTCACTCATAAACAGGGAGTACAACAGGCAGTTAAATAGTTGCATATACCTTTTGAATTTGCCGTCAGGACATCCGTCAAGTGGCATAATATCCATCACAAGGCCGTGTGGAACATCAATATGCTCCTGGTTTTCCTTAACGCAGGTGTACTTTGTGTCAACAAATGTGGCAAAAATGTTGCCTGTAAAGGTTGTGCCGATGTCGGTTTTAAGAAGTCTGAAACGACCCTCATTTCCCACCTGCTTTGGCCACTCCTTTAGGAGTATTTCATAATCATTTCGTGGCATAAATACATCTATATCGTCATCCCAAGGGATAAAACCCTCATTCCTTAATGTGCCGATACAGCATCCGCCGCAGAAGTAAAACAGCAAGTCGTTCTTTTGGCAAAATTCCTTAAATACCCTCAGCGACTCAAGTTCCTTTAACTGAAGTTCTCTTATCTGTTCATTAGTAAGCTTAATTGGTTGTGACATTTTGTTTACCTACCCATCACTTTTTAGTGTTATTAATAACAGCCTTCTTAACAAGGTCAATCTGCTGTTGTGCCTTAGTTCCCAGGCTCTTTTTCCAAAACGGAAGCTTAATAAGCCCCACTATCGTACCAATTCCGTAAACTATGTGGAGTAGGGGAAACAGCAGAGGAAGAAGAATAAACTGTGGCTGAACTTTTCTTACAATAAAGCAGGTTGCTGTGTTTACAAGGTCAAACATTCCGTAAAGTCCCAGCAGTAAAAGTAAAAATATATTTATGCCAAACAGGGCAAATATAGAACTTCCCAAAAGTGCCAGCACAAACAAAAAGGGAACAAAGTGAAAATAGCTTAAACATTCCCTGCAAACTCCAAGTGTCAGACCAATCCACTTTCCGTTGCCGTACTTTTGCTTTACCATATCCCTTAAATTATTCCTTGTCATTTGATAAGAGATAATGTCGGGGCAACAGCAAAGCTTGTATCCTGCTTTTCTGATGCGATAGTGGATTTCGTTGTCCTCTGTTCTGCCAAGGTCCTCGTTAAAACCTCCAACATTTGCAAAAACCTCACGCCTGTATGCCGCATGGAACATACTGTCAATATATTCCTTTTTCACAGGCTGTCGTCTGTATGATGCTATTGATGAGCCAAAGAGGGATTCCTCAGCCGCCAAAAGTGTTAGTTTCCATGGTGAAACACCGGCAACTATGTTTGGTCGTCCTCCACCTGTAATGTTTTCACCCTCTTTTATGTGAAAAACATTCCTTGAAACAAACTGACGTGGAATACTTGCGTGGGCATCAACTCTGATTATTATATCGCCTGTGGCAACCTTTAAAGCCTCGTTCCAGCCTGAAGCCTGACTTCTTCTTGGGTTTTCTACGATTTTAACATCCATAAAGCCGTAGTCGGAGTTCTTAAAGTCCTCCATCATTTCCCTTGTGTTGTCAGTTGACATTGCGTCCACAAGCACAACCTCAATTTTGCTGTGAGGATAATCTTGGTTGGAAATATCTCTAAAAAGTCCGTTCAGTACAGCACTTTCATTGAGTGCAATCATACATATTGATACTGTCATTGTCCTATCCCTTTCAGTTATGACCCCTATTTTATGTAAAGACTTGTAATCCACTTACCGTTGTTCATCAGCGAAACGCATATGTAAGGAACTACAAAAATAATGGGAACAATAAAAAAGCACAGCAGAATAAGTGGGGAAAAGGTGATGAGAAGAAACATTGTGCTTTTCCTTTTGTCCTTTTCACTGAGAAAATCTCTGCCAAGTTTTAGTATATCATCGGTTTCAATACTTTCGTCCTCAAAGTAAACAGACAGAGTGACGGTGTACTTTGTACAGTACAAAAAGGACTCAATCAATCCAAAAACCCCAAACAAAATTGAACCGTAAAACAAAGCTATATTACCTGTCATTTTGTAGCTCAAAGCCAAAAATACAGGAAAAATTGCAATAAGCAGAATATGACCGATTATCCTTACAATTATATTAAGGTTAATGCTCATACACTTACCAAACCTGCCACCGCTGTAAAAGTAAAGAATGTCACTTAAACCGGTGTTTTCTTCCTTGCAGATTTTGTAGCACATCCTAAGGAATCCCGTTGCAAGGGGAGAGGCAAACACAAGGACAGGAAGATAAAGGGAATCAAGTGCAATCCCAAAAATATTTACGATATTGTCAGGACAATCCCAAAGTCCTGCTGTTAAGATGATTGCCCCAAACAGCATATATAGGATTATTGCAGGCAAAATTATAATAAACAGTCCTGCTATTATGTTTCCCCAGTTGTTTTGCCCAAGGTAGTATAGTGCCTGACTTTTTATTGTCTGCGCAACATTTATACTGCTTGCAGTAAAGTTATTTTCCTCATTAACAGTCATAATTACCTCAATGATTATTCAAAATTTCCTGTAAACATTCTGTACATTGCCTCAAGGCAAATTTCTGCGTGTTTCATAAACTTTTCTTCGTCAAGGCTTTCGTTGGCGTTGTGCATATTGCTGTAATCGTCCTTAAATAAAGGTCCAAATGCAACACCCTTGTTGTCAAGCATCCTTGCATATGTTCCGCCACCTGTGGAATAAAGGTCAGGCTCGACACCCATAACCTCTTTGTAGGAGGCGCTTAAAAGGGAAATAATCGGTGCGTCCTCGTCAATGTTCAGCGGTTTTAGATGGCTCAAAACCTTTACATTCAGGTTTTCGTCTTTGGCACGCTTTTTAATTCTGTAAAGAATTGCGTTTCCGTCCATTGTAACAGGATAACGCACATCTATTGTTGCTGTTGCGTAGGTGTCGCCAATGTGTATTGTACCCACATTAACAGTAAGTTCACCTGAAACACTGTCACGCATTTTAATTCCCAAGGAATTTCCGTTATTTTCAAGACCGATACAGGAATTAAGGAAGGAGCAAATTGAACCCAGCTGTTCATAGTTAAAGTTTGATGCCAAAAGCTCCACCAAAGCCATTGCGGCATTTACACCCTTTTTCGGCTCACAGGCGTGACTTGCTTTACCGTGAGAAATAATCATAAGTCCGTCTATGGTGTAGTGGAATTCAAACCTGTTTTCCATAGCGTCTGCAAACCTTACAAGCTGATGGTCGTCATTTTCACTGCAATCCACCATAGCGTAGGCAGTGTCCGGAACAATATTAACAGCCTTACCTGCGTGAAATTCGTTTAGTGTAGTACCTGTGTGGGTGTCTGCATAAATTTCAATTTGTAAAATACCCTTTTCACTTCGGCAAATACCGTATTCGCTGTCGGGAGTAAAGCTGTAGGAAGGCATTTTCTCATTTGAAAAATAAACCTCCATATCCTTCATACCCTTTTCTTCATCTGTTCCGAAGATAGCTCTAAGGGTGTTTTTGCCTGTAATTCCTGCCTCTTTTAATGCTCTTAGGCAGTAAAGGGCAACAAGGGCAGAACCCTTGTCGTCGGCAACTCCTCTGCCATAGAGCCTTCCGTCCTTCCTTGTAAGCTCAAACGGAATAGTGTCCCAGTTGTTGCCTGCAGGAACAACATCAAGGTGAGTCAGCACTCCGCAAAGGTCACCGCCTTCACCAAGCTGTGCGTGGCCTGCAATATTCTCTATATTTTTAGTTTCAAGTCCAAACTCCTCTGCCTTTTCAAGCATAAAGTTCAGTGCTTTTTCACATTCGTCCTGATGTTCTCCCGAAATTGACTGAAAGGATATAAGTGTGTTTAAATCCTTTAGCATTTCATCTTTATATTTAAGTATGTTTTTACCAAACGACATTATAATTCCTCCTGTCTTTTCTTTTTTCTAATCTTAATATTCTTATTTCTATTCTTTATTATATAACAAATTACAAGATAAGCAACAAAAATTCCCAATGAAACAAAAGTTACCGCTGTTCCCACAGCAAGTCCCGGTGTTCTGTACCTAAAGGTTACTTCACTTTTATGGTGTCCCTTAACCTTAACCGCCATAAAGCTTATGTTAACCTTTTCAATATCCACCTCTTCGCCGTCAACATAGGCACTCCAGCCGTCCTCGTATGGAACGGAGAAAAACAGCAGATTATCCTCGCCCTGATTATCAATAGTTGCAGTAAAACCGTTGTTCACATACTTAAAGTCACTGCAACAATTATTTTTTCTGCTTTTGCAGTCCTCATAATAGGCGTCTGTGGTATATACAAATTCAGAGGAAATTCCGGAGTACTCATCCTCTGTGTCTTTGTTGTTCAAAAGGTCAAATTCGCCCTCGATGTAGTTTGTAATGTAGCTGTATTTTTTGATTTG
>JBJEOZ010000129.1:0-29227 GCA_051880975.1 Ruminococcus sp. | reverse complement strand
ATATTTCATAGCTTTACCCCCCACTTGGTATCTTTAAAGTTTTCAGGACAAGCCTGTTGATATTTGTAGGCAACATTAAGGATTGTTGACTCCTTGAATTTGTCGCCGATTATCTGCATACCGATAGGCATACCGTTTTTGTTAAATCCACAAGGCACAGACACAGAGGGAAGTCCTGCAATGTTGATAGGTACTGTGCAGATGTCGGTAAGGTATGTTTCAACAGGGTCGGAAACAGCCTCTCCCATTTTAAAGGCTGTCATTGGAACAGTCGGTGCAAGGATTACATCAACATTTTTAAATGCGTCGTCAAAAGCCTTGATAATTGTTCCACGAAGGTTTTGAGCCTTTTTGTAGTAGGCGTCATAGTAGCCTGCGGAAAGCACATATGTGCCCAGGAGGATTCTCCTCTTTACCTCCTCGCCAAAGCCCTCACTTCTTGTTTTGCAAATCATATCGTGAGTACCCTCATAGCTCTGTGTTGTCTTGTAGCCGTATCGGATACCGTCATATCTGCCAAGGTTTGAGGATGCCTCTGCACAGGCAAGAATGTAGTAAACAGGCAATGCAAACTTAAGTGCAGGCAAATCGAAGTAAACAATCTCCGCACCCATTTCCTTGTACTTTTCGGCGGCTGAAAGCACAGCCTCCTTAACATCATCACGAACACCGTCAAGGTACTCTTTGGCTATGCCGATTTTCATACCCTTGATGTCGTTGTCCAGTTTATCAAAAGTTGTTTCGCTCTTTCCAACACTTGTTGAGTCATTCTCGTCATAAAGAGAAATGCTGTCGTAAACAAGGGATGCGTCCTCAACTGTCTTTGTAATAGGTCCAATCTGGTCAAGGGAGCTTGCATATGCAACAAGTCCGTATCTTGACACAGCGCCATAGGTTGGCTTTAAGCCTACAATACCGCAGAATGATGCCGGCTGGCGGATACTTCCGCCGGTGTCGGAGCCAAGACCAAAAGCGGCAATGTCACCTGAAACAGCAGATGCAACACCGCCTGATGAACCGCCTGAAACATGGTCTGTGTTAAATGGGTTTGTTGCTCCGCCGAAACAGGAGTTTTCACAGGAAGAACCCATTGCAAACTCGTCCATATTGGTTTTGCCAAGCAAAACTGCATTCTGATTTTTTAGTATTTCCCACACCTTAGCGTCATAAATCGGCTTGTAGCCCTCAAGAATTTTACTGCAACAGGTGGTTTCGATTCCATTTGTGGAAATGTTGTCCTTAAGGGTCATTGGAACACCCTCAAGTGGCAGGAGGGTTTCGCCCCTTGCAATCTTTTCGTCAACCTTTTTTGCAGTTTCAAGTGCCTCATCTGGTGTGACTGTAACATAGGCATTAAGTTCACCATTTGCCTCCTCAATGGCCTTTAAATATTTTTTTGTAAGTTCAACACAGGAGATTTCTCCATTTTGGAGCATAGCCTGTATTTTTGCAATCTGTCCCATATCTCTACTCCTTACGAATGTTTTCTCACAAGGAAATGATCCTCTGCCTGTTCAGGAGCATTTTTGAGAATTTCTTCCTTTGGCATTGATGGCTTAACCACATCTTCACGCAGTGCGTTTGAAAGGTTGTTGATGTTGTCAAACTCCACACCCTCAACATCTGCATTGTTGATTGTGTCGGCAAAGGACACAATCTCCTGCATGGACTGTGTTAAGTTATCCATTTCGTCCTCAGGAACAAAGAGCTTTGAAAGCAATGCAATGTTCTCTACATCTTCCCTGGTAATCATAGCTTAAACCTCTAACCTAAAAATTATCTAATCTGTATCTTAACTATCTAAACTTATCTTAACTTAATGTGAACCTCACGAAGCTGTTGTTCGCTTACTGTTCCCGGACTGCCCAAGAGTAAATCCTGAGCGTTGCTGTTCATTGGGAAAGCAATTACTTCACGGATATTTTCTTCCTCTGTAAGGAGCATAATCATTCTGTCAACGCCGGGAGCCATACCTGCGTGTGGCGGTGCACCGTACTGGAATGCATTGTAAAGTGCGCCAAACTTGTTCTTTAAGTCATCCTCGCTGTAACCTGCCATACCAAAGGCTTTAACCATAATGTCAAGGTCGTGGTTGCGGACAGCGCCGGAGGAAAGCTCAACACCGTTGCAAACAATGTCGTACTGATATGCAAGAATTTCTGTTGGTTCCTGATTTTCAAGGGCATCCATACCGCCCTGTGGCATTGAGAATGGATTGTGAGTAAACGCAAGGTGACCGTCCTCGTCATGCTCAAACATTGGGAAGTCAACGATAAAGCAAAGCTCAAACTTGCTCTTGTCAATAAGGTCAAGACGGGTAGCAACCTCTGTTCTGATTTGACCGGCAAGTAGCGGAGCCTGATCGGCTGTATCTGCAATAAAGTAGATTACATCACCGGCATTAGAGCTGTTTCTCTTAATAAGCTCTTCCCTGTCGCCGGGCTTTAGGAATTTGTCAATAGGTCCGTCAAAGGTCATATCCTCGTTAACCTTAACATATCCAAGTCCCTTCATACCGATTGAAAGGGCAAACTCCTCCATACGCTTAAACCACTTTTTGCTCTGCTTTGCACAGTCGGGAACATTGATTGAACGGACTGTCTTTTTGCGGAAAGGAGCAAAGTCGGTTTCTTCAAACATATCCGAAATTTCAACAATCTCCAAAGGATTTCTAAGGTCAGGCTTGTCTGAACCGTACTTTAGCATTGACTCCTTGTATGGAATCCTCTTAAATGGTGGCTTGCTTACCTCTTTATCGCTGAACTTTTTGAAGGTTTCATAAAGCACCTCTTCTGCAACAGCAAAAACATCCTCCTGTGTTGCAAAAGCCATTTCAAAGTCAAGCTGGTAAAATTCTCCCGGTGAACGGTCAGCCCTTGCATCCTCGTCACGGAAGCAAGGAGCAATTTGGAAATACTTGTCAAAGCCTGACACCATAAGGAGCTGTTTGAAAATCTGCGGTGCCTGTGGCAAAGCATAAAATCTGCCCTTGTGCTTTCTTGACGGAATGAGGTAGTCACGAGCACCCTCAGGAGATGAGGTGGAAAGAATAGGTGTCTGAATTTCCATAAAGCCCATTTCGCTCATCTTAGAACGCAAAAAGCTGATAATCTCACTTCTAAGCACAATATTATTGTGTACCTTTGGATTTCTCAAATCCAAAAATCTGTATTTTAGTCTTACATCCTCTGATGTATTGGTGGATGTCATAACCTCAAAAGGCAGGTTGTTCTTACTTTTGCCCAACACCTTGATGTCCTCTGTGTGAACCTCAACATAGCCTGTTGCTATCTTTTTGTTGATGGTTTCATCATCTCTTTTTACAACCTCACCGGACAGTGTAACAGTACACTCTCTGTTAACCTCCTTTAGCAGTTCATCGTTGTGAACAACAACCTGGAGCACACCGTAGTGGTCACGGATGTCAAGGAACATAACACCGCCGTGGTCACGGATATTCTCTACCCAACCTGCAACACGGACAGTTTCTCCAATATTATTTTCTCGTAATTCGCCACAGGTAACTGTGCGATAAATATTTTCTCTAACCATTTCTACTTTCCTTTCCGGAATGTTTTGGGAATATATAATTCAATAACATAAGCCCATAATGGGTTATTATACCATAAACATCAGTATCTTTCAACATTTTGCGGTAATTTATTCTATGGATTTAAGGCTTTCTATCATATCAATCTTCTTCATCTTAAAGTGCATCAGGAAATTTACCATTAGTGAGAATACTCCCGTGAGCAAAATTGCCCAAATAAATGATAAGAAGCTAATACTTCTGCCAAACATAACATTTTCTATTTCTACGGTGATTATGATGAAGTAACCAAGGAAAATTCCCAATATAAGCCCAAAAATAATACCCAAAATCGTAAGGACAATATTTTCCCTATAAATATAGGCTGATGTTTCTTTGTTGTAAAAGCCAAGTACCTTTAAGGTGGCAATCTCCCTTCTCCTCTCGGCAATGTTAATATTTGTCAGGTTGTATAGCACCACAAGGGCAAGTAGCCCTGCACAGATTATCATAACAAGGACAACAATATCAAGTGAGCTTATTGTCTTGTTAAAGTTGCTCATAATCTCCCTGCAAAATGTCACCCCTGCAACCTCGCTGTTTTCAAGGTACCTGTTTCCCATTTCCTTTTCCATTTGCTCTGTAAGGTCAGGGGATTTCAGCATAATCATATTGTACCTTGCATTTTCGCCGTATAGCTTTTTATACAGATTTTGTGACATATAAATGTTGTTGAAAACATAATGCTCCGCAATACCGTTAACCTTAACCTCAACTCTTTTGTTGTTGTAATTAATTGTGAAATTATCGCCAACTTTTATATTAAGTAAATTTGACAGCTTTTCCGTTATGATTACACCGTCGTCCTTTAGCTTATAGCTCTCCCCGTTCTTTCTGTTACGTAGGGTAACCATTTCCAAAAACTTTTCGTTGTTGTCGGGGACAGTTAAATTGAGGGAGCTTGTGACGGACTTATCATCGGCTTTTGCTGATACTGATTTATTGAGGTATGGCATAGAGTCCTTTATGTCGCTGTCTTTCTCTATTTTCGCCATAAGTTCTGAAAGCTGAGATTTTGTTTTGTCCTCCTTAACCGCCACTATTGCGTCATAGTGATATATTTTTCCGTACTGTGCATCAACAACACCTGTTATACTGTCGTGAAGATAAAAAGCCGCCAAAACAAGTGCTGTGCATCCTGCCACACCCAGGACAGTCATCATAAACCTTGTCTTGTATCTAAAGAGATTTCTTGCTGTAACCTTGCTTGTAAAGCCAAACCTTTTCCAAAGTACAGGTATTCTTTCAAGCAAAATTCTGTTCCCCGGTTTTGGGGATTTCGGCCTCATAAGCTGGGAGGCTTTTTCCCTCAATGTTCTTTTGCAGGTAAAGACAGCAACTAAAACTGTGCACAGGATTGCCGCACAAATGCTTAACGAAATTGCACCCCAAGCCGGAATTATGGCTATGTCGGGCATATGGTACATAATTGTGTAGGCATAATATATTACTCGTGGCAAAATCGGCACACCAATGGCTATACCCAAGATACACCCAAAAATACCTGAGCTTGAAGCATAAATAAGGTACTTGACAACTATACTTTTGTTGCTGTAACCCAAAGCCTTGATAATTCCGATTTCAGTTCGCTTTTCATCAATAAGCCTTGTCATTGTTGTAACGCAGACAAGAATTGCAACAAGGAGGAAGAACACAGGGAAAACTGCAGCCACATTGTCAACTCGCTGTGTGTTTTCTTCAAAACCACTGTAACCGGGGTTGTCGTCCCTTGTTGTGATGTACCATTCCTTCCCGTTAAATTCATCAATGGTTTTTTGTGCGTCATTAAGCTTTTCTTCCGTCTTTTTCAGCTTGGAGTTAGTTTTTTTCTCTGCATTTTCAAGGCTTTTCTTTGCTTTTTCCAACTGTTCAATTTGTGACTTTAAGGCGGAATCGTCCATTCCCGTCATTAGGTACGCCTGCTTTGCATCATTCAGCTGTTTTTCCTTTTCTTCAAGGGTTTTTCTCTGTTCTTCAAGCTCTTTTAGTGCAGAATTTTTCTCTTTCTCAAATTTTGCAACCTCTTTATCCAGAAACCTTTGCTGTTCCTTTACAAATTGAGAAATTCTATCTTCTCCTAACTTTGTAAGGCTCTTTTTTTCTTCCTTAATCTTGCTGTCATATTTAT
Source organism: Ruminococcus sp. (assembly GCA_051880975.1). Classification (GTDB taxonomy): domain Bacteria; phylum Bacillota; class Clostridia; order Oscillospirales; family Acutalibacteraceae; genus Ruminococcoides. Next base: position 23,510 of record JBJEOZ010000129.1, on the reverse strand, counting down.
CATCAAAAGGGGATATTCCATCCGCTGATGCCTTTGTCTTAACATAAAGTCCTGTGTATTCTTCATACTTAAAGCAGGAGTCCTTTACAAAAGCAAAGCTTTTCAGCTTGCCGTCACCAATAGTTGTGTTTCCTCTTTCAAAGGAAATAAAAAGAGGGGAGCGAACCTTGCCCACAACCTTGTAGCTAAGGGATTTTAGATAGTCTGTTGCCTCGGTGTCCCCCGATTTTTTCTTGATTTTCAGGGTGTCACCCACAGAAATATCCTTTAGGGTGTCGGCATCCAGTACAATTTCCTTATCATTCCGGGGTAATCTACCCTCAACTACATCAAGGGTGTTTAGGGCATAATTATTCTTGTAGAAATAGGGCAGGGAAGAAATACGAACAACTGCGTCGCCCTCGTCAAGAGGTGTGAATACATCACAGGAGTAGACAGGCATAACGTCAGTTACATACTCATTTTCTGCAACGCTGTTTATGTCTTTCTCTTCAAAACCAATAGGAGAAATAAGGCTGAAATCCATAAGACGGTTTTCGCTGTAATAATTTTCAGCCATTTTTATCATCGAGGGGCTTGTGCTTTTTACACCGGCAAGAAAACCAACACCCAAAGCAATAATCATCATTATTGAGAAAAATCTTGCCTTGGTTTCCCAAATTTCTCGGTGTATGTTCTTAAAAAAAGTTCTGTTCATAACAATTACACTTTCACAATAGATTTACCATTCAATAGTGGATACATCCTGTGGATTTTTGTTGACGGTATTTTCCACTATTTTTCCGCTATTCATACGGATAACCCTGTCTGCCATAGGGCAGATTGCAGAGTTATGGGTGATTAGGACAACAGTCATATTTTCTTTTTTACAGGTGTCCTGCAAAAGTTTTAAAATCTGCTTGCCTGTTTTGTAGTCCAACGCACCTGTTGGCTCGTCACACAAGAGAAGTTTTGGTCTTTTTGCCAATGCTCGTGCAATAGATACTCTCTGCTGTTCTCCGCCTGAAAGCTGACTTGGAAAATTGTCCATTCTGTCAGTTAGTCCAACGCTTTTTAGCGCATCGTCCGCATTCATTGGATTTTTGCAAATCTGTGTTGCCATCTCTACATTTTCCCTAGCAGTAAGGTTAGGGATAAGGTTATAAAACTGGAAAACAAAGCCTATGCTGTGCCTTCTGTATTCCACAAGCCTTTTGTCACTATATTTGCTGATGTTTTCTCCGTCAACAACAACCTCGCCTTGACTGGAACAGTCCATACCACCTAAGATGTTAAGTACTGTTGTTTTACCTGCTCCGGAAGAACCCACAACAACTGCAAATTCTCCCTCATCAATGGAGAATGATGCATCATCAACTGCATTAACGGTGATTTCCCCCATTGTGTATTTTTTATATACATTTTTAAATTCAACAAGACTCATAGTAATTACCCTTTACAGAATATATAGATATTTTATTCCCTTTATTCTATCATATTTTCACCGATTTTTCAAACAATAAAAACAATAAGATATGAAAAGGACACCCCGAAATGGGATGTCCTAATAAGTTGTAAATTATAAATTACTTGAGGTAAGTGAGGTTTGTTGCGCCGATAGCTCCGTCGATACCTGTGAAGCCGTTAGCACAGCAAACATATACTCTCATATTACCCTTGCCTGTTGCAGAAACAGTAAGTGTGCCGTCTGTAACTGTCTTAGGATCACCTGTGATAGCGTCAATGTAAAGACCGTTTGGAAGACCCTTAAATGTAGCACCACCACTGATTGATACACAAGCAAGTGAATCTGTTGTGTCATCTGTATATCTTCTTACATAAGCCATATTACCGCTTACATAGTTAGAAGATGTTGTGTACTGACCCTTCTGAAGAGCAGGGATAGCACGACGAACTGCATTAAGCTTTGAAAGGTGCTTTGAAAGTGGGCTGCTAAGAGTATCTGCTACTGTACCGGATGCAGTATATTCGCTGAAATCAGTTGCAGTAACATCACCTTCAAGGTAGTCACCAAAGTAAGCACGACCAGTTGTTGCAATTGGTGCGTTAGGACCTACATCAATAACTGCGCCCTTCTGGAATTCAACCTCAGAACCATAGTAAATACAAGGAATACCACGGAATGTGAACATAAGGTCCATATTCTCTGCCCATGTATCTGTACCGCCGGCAAAACGGTTCTTTTCATCAGGACGTTCAGGTGAGTAGTCGTGTGAATCAACATACATTACATTGTATGTAGCATCGTTATAATACTTGTCGCCACCCTTTGCAACGCCGAATGCACTGCCTGCATCACCAAAGAGTCTGTGCATCTGGAAGTCGATAGCCTCCATACCTGATGCCATTGAACGGTCAGGAGTATGGTAGGAAATTCCGTTGAGAAATGCGTTGTTGGATGTAGGCTCGTCACTACAATTATCTTCTTCGATATAGTGGTCAAATACAACGTTCATATTGTTGTTGATGTCTTCAGCTGATGTTCCCCAACTCCACTGCTGAGCCCACTTGTCATTAGACTCTTTCCAAGTGTAGTATGGAGAAGACTCCTCGGCATGGCTTCTGTACCATACATCTGTGAAACGAGTACAGATTTCGCCGAACATTAGGAAGTTTGACTTTCCGGCAGCCTTAGCTGAATCATAAAGCTGGTCGTTGAACATAAGGTTCAGGGCAAGTCTTGGAATGTGACGAACTGTATCAACACGGAAACCGTCAACACCCCTGCTGATGAAATCGCTGTAACAATCTACAACATATTCAGCAACAGCCGGGTTTTCTGTGTTAAGGTCAACGCAGTCGCCTGCAATCTGACAGAATTTACAAGCCCAGTCATCCCAGTTCATACTCTGGAAGTAACCTGAGTGGTAGTAGTTGTTAGCGTTATACTTATCACTTTGTGAGATTTTGTTCATATCATAGTCTTTTGCACCAGGAAGAGTACCTGTTGAGTTACCGTTTTCTGAGGAATACTCAAGGTTCTTCATAAGGTTAAGCCTCTGCTGATACTGAACACCCGGTTGCTGTGCCCAATATTCTTCAGGAGAATTAAGACCATATGAATCAAGAAGGTAATCTGTTGGAATCATTGACTCCTCAAGATTTGAAAGGTCAGCGTCTAAATCCTTTGTGAAAAGGGGGCAGAAGAAGGATTCACCGAAGTTACCGGTATGCTGGAAAACTACGTCCTGAATAATCTTCATACCCTTGGAGTGAGCTGCCTGAATAAGGTCATCAAATGTAAAGTCACTGCTTTCGTAACGGGCATCAACTGTGCTGAAGTCCATTGCGTGGTAGCCGTGGTAGTCATAGCCGGAAGCGTTTGTTACAACTGGTGTAATCCAAATTGCTGAGAAACCAAGAGCCTTGATGTAGTCAAGCTTTTCTGCAAGACCCTTGAAGTCACCACGCCATGCAGGGTCGCTGTCAGGGTTACCTGCCTGTCCGTCATCCCAACAGTGAACATCGTTGCTTTCGTCACCGTTATAGAAACGGGTTGTCATTACAAAGTAGATTGAATCCTCACGCATATCAACATCTGATACAGGGTCGGTATTGAAGTCAGGATTAGAACTATACCATCTGTTCTTGTAGAACCACCACTCACCGGTTGTTCTCTTCTGCTCCTTACTAAGCTGCTTGCCGTTTTTGTCGGTAAACAATACATTAATCTTTGTAAGGTCGGTATATTTACTTGTGTACCAGTTTTCTCCCTCTGCACTGTCCTTCTGCATTACAGCGCCGGGGTATTCAACTTCAATATTCTTTGGGAGTGAGTTCCAATAATAGATGTATGGAGCATCTCCGTTTTCGCTCTTATAATGGATGGTTATTCCGCTTTCACTGTCGGCGGCAACAGCTGTTACTTCCTTATCAGCAGCAGAAGCAACTACTGTTCCAACAGTAACGATTGATACAGTTAAAGCAATAACCAACATTAGTGCAACTAATTTTCTAAATTTGGTCATTTTATTTACTCCTTATATTAGCCAAGCAAAGATTTCTGAATAGCTGTTACATCTCTGATGTCAATTCTGCCACTCTTATCGTAATCAGCTCTTTCAACTAAGAAATTGTTAACAGTCATATGATTAACATACTTCTGAATAAGTGTAGCGTCGGCAACATCGATTACGCCGCTGTTATCAACATCGCCCAACAAACCTGCAGGTACAGTAGATGTTGTTGCAGATGTGCTTGATGTTGTTGTAACTGTGCCTGTTGACTCATATGTAAGCTTTTGTGTGATTGTTGTATTGTCACTGCCCTGTACAGAAACTTCAACTGTGTAGTTACCTGCTACTGTTGGAGTAAAGCTGTAATTCTTGTTTAGTGTGTAATATGCAGTGTTAACCTGGTTGTTGCTTGGGTCTTTAACTACAAACTTGTAGAACAAAAGCTTTGTTCCTGTGTTACCGCCTGCTGCGTTAACGCTGATGTTTGTCATTGTGCCTGTCTTAACCTGTGTCTTAGATGCAGGAGAAGAAGAAAGGAATATTGGCTTTGACTCGTTGCTTGGATCCTTAATCTCGTATATGAGTTCTTTTGTGTTTGTGTTGCCAATGTCATCCTTAACATCAAGCTTGATTGTGTACTGACCTGTTGAAACAGGGTTCCAAGTGAATGTACCGTTTGTTGAGTAGCTCTGTGTAACTGTTCCGTTAACTGAGTACTGGTACTGAACAACTGAACCTGTTGACTTAGCAACAGAAGTGAATACAACAGAAGAACCGATGTACTGAGGTGAAGCAACATCAGAACCAAAGGAAGTAACTCTTAGTGGATTAGTGTCATATTCCTTAAATCCGTTGTCATAAATCATACAGTCGCCGGGGTAGTCAAGGTTACCTGTCTGACTTGAGCCGTCGTTGAAGATAACCATGTTGTAGTCACCCTTGATGTCGTATGACCAAACACCGTCACCCTCGTCTGTCATAGCCTCGCCGGGCCAATTAGCATTGTTTGCATTACCTTGATCTTCATTCCACATATAACAGTTTACTTTTGACCAATTATTATTGTTCATATAGTAAATTGTGTGTCCCTCTGCGGAATGAACCGAACCGCCGGAGCTCTCCTTGTCTGTATCGGCAGCAATTACGGAATAACCGCCAACACAAACCATTCCCACCATTAGTAATAGTGTTAGGATAACTCCTAATGATCTCTTACATAATGTTTTCATTGTTTTTTCCTCCAGAATAAATATTATATAATATTATATAATTTCTTACATTTAGATTATAGCAAATAACAGTACTAAATATATTTCTTTTGAGGAATAATAAAATTTAATAATACACAATTTTACACCCGAATTGTTGTATATTTCTACCAACTTATGAACAGGTTGTTAACGCACTTTAAATACAATGTGACATATTTTTAAATATTTTCTTTTTTGATTTTTTCCCAATATGCTTTAAAAGCCTGTTCATTTTTGTTGTCCCCGTAGGTGTAGTACTTTTTTCCTGCAAGATTGTCCGGCAAATACTGCTGAGGAACATAGTGATTTTCAAAATCGTGAGGATACAGGTAGTGCTGACCCTTATTCTTGTTATCCTCTCCATCATAGTGCATATTTTGAAGTTGCCTTGGCACACTCCCCACATTTCCCGACTTAATATCAGCCATAACTGCGTCAATCGCCTTTTCTCCCGAATTTGACTTTGGGGAATTGCAAACAATTATTACTGCGTCTGCAAGGGGAATCCTCGCCTCGGGAAGTCCAACGGACATAGCAATATCAACACAGCTTTTTACAATGGGGATTATGTTGGGATAGGCAAGTCCCACATCCTCACAGGCACAAACCATCAGCCTTCTGCAAGCGGAAATCAAATCCCCTGCCGAAAGAAGTCTGCCAAGGTAGTAAAGGGCTGCATCTGTGTCGCTACCACGCATACTCTTTTGATATGCCGACATAATATCGTAATGCTCGTCACCGTCTTTGTCGTAACGCATAGAGCTTTTTTGAGTAAGCTCCCTTGCAGTTTCGGCTGTGATTATTTTTTTGTCCTCCTGTGTATCTGATGCCAGGAAAGAAAGCTCTGCGCTGTTGATTGCCTTTCTCACATCTCCCCCGCATCCAAGGGAAATAATACGGGCTGTATCCTCCCCTAAAACCACATCAACATTGTTTTCCTTTGATAATATATCGAATGCCCTTGTAACAGCCTTTTCTACATCCTGCTTTTCCACAGGCTTAAATTCAAATACCGTACTTCTGCTTAAAATTGCATTATATACATAGAAATACGGATTTTCCGTAGTTGAGGCAATCAGAGTAATCCTTCCGTTTTCGATATACTCCAAAAGTGTTTGCTGTTGCTTTTTGTTGAAATACTGAATTTCGTCTAAATATAGGAGCATTCCTCCAAGACCGCCAAAGCCCTCCAGCTCCTTAAAAATCTCTTTTAGGTCAGCGGTAGAGGCAGTTGTACCGTTGAGCTTTTTAAGGGTCATATTTGTCCTTTTAGCTATATAAGTGGCAAGGGTGGTTTTACCTACACCGGATGGTCCGTAGAATATTAGGTTTGGTATCACTCCGCTGTCAATAATTTTGCGAAGAGGCTTTCCCTTGCCGATAAGGTGCTGTTGACCTACAATATCATCCAAAGAATTCGGTCTTATTCTATCTGCCAATGGTTGCATACAATTCTCCTTTCCTTACATATTTATATATCATATTATAAAATAATTTAAAAAATTTGGGTGCCACAGGGCACCCAAAAAATACTATTTTGATTAGTCCTCATAAAGAGGATACTTTTTGCAAATTTCCTCAACACAGGCACGAACCTTGTCCCTGTTGCCCTCATAATCCTGAAGTACCATAGTGATACACTCAGCAATTTTGTCACAGTCCTCCTCTTTAAGTCCACGAGTTGTAACAGCAGCAGTTCCTATACGAACTCCGCTTGTAACAAATGGGCTGAGTGGCTCGTTTGGAATTGTGTTCTTATTAACTGTGATATAGCAGTCGTCAAGTCTTGCCTCAAGCTCCTTGCCTGTTACACCTGTATCCCTCAAGTCCATAAGAAGTACATGGTTGTCTGTTCCGCCGGAAACAAGCTTGTTTCCTCTCTTAACAAGACCTTCTGCAAGAGCCTGACAGTTCTTAACAATTTGCTTTCCGTATTCCTTAAACTCAGGCTTTAGAGCCTCTCCAAAGCAAACAGCCTTTGCCGCAATGGTGTGCATAAGAGGGCCGCCCTGTGTTCCCGGGAAGATAGCCTTGTCGATTGCCTTTGCATATTCTTCCTTGCAAAGGATAAGTCCGCCACGAGGACCTCGTAGTGTTTTGTGAGTTGTGGTTGTAACAAAATCACAGTATGGTACAGGGTTTGGATGAACACCTGCTGCAACAAGTCCGGCAATGTGAGCCATATCAACCATAAGGAGCGCTCCAACCTGGTCGGCAATTTCTCTAAACTTTGCAAAATCAATAATTCTTGGATATGCAGATGCACCTGCAACAATCAGCTTTGGCTTACATTCCTTTGCGATTTCCAATACCTTATCGTAGTCAATGCGGTGTGTAACAGGGTCAACACCGTAAGGTACAAAGTTAAAGTATTTACCACTCATATTTACCGGTGAACCGTGGGTGAGGTGACCGCCCTCGTTAAGATTCATACCCATAACTGTATCGCCGGGTGTGAGCATTGCAAAATAAACAGCCATATTTGCCTGTGCACCTGAATGTGGCTGAACATTTGCATGGTCTGCGCCGAACAGCTCACAGGCTCTCTTTCTTGCGATTTCCTCAACCTTATCTACACAGTAGCATCCGCCGTAGTAACGCTTGCCGGGATAGCCCTCGGCATACTTGTTTGTAAGCAGGTTTCCCATAGCCGCCATAACAGCAGGAGAAACAATGTTTTCAGAGGCAATAAGTTCAAGGTTTCTTCTCTGACGAGCCTGTTCCTCCAGCATTGCAGAGCCAACCTCAGGGTCATACTTATTAACAAAATCTATTGAGTGAAAATTTTCCATATCCATACTCCTTGTTCTTTTATTTTCCTTTTTCATTATAAAGTATATTGTCGAATTTTTCAACTGTTTCTATAAGGAAACACTAATTCATATCCAGCACTTTTTGTATTAGTGCTTTTATTTCCTCCATACTGCTGACATGACCTGCTTCATTCCTCAGGGATGCCGCACCCTTAAAGCCCTTTAAGTACCAAACAATATGCTTTCTGCTTTGGCGAATTCCAAGGTACTCTCCCTTTAATTCGCACATTCTCTCAATTTGACTAAGCATAATGTTCAGCTTTTCTTCCGTTGAGGGGGGTGTGGGCAAGGAGCCTGTCTTTAGATACTCGTTTATCTCCTTAAAAATCCAAGGTCTGCCCAAAGCACCTCTGCCAACCATAATCATATCACAGCCTGTATGCTCATAGAGTTTTTTGGCTGCTTGTCCGCTTGTGACATCACCATTTCCTATTACGGGAATTTTAAGACTTGACTTCACTTCTTTAATAATATCCCAGTCAACAGGAGGCTTGTAGTACTGCTGTCTTGTTCTGCCGTGAACAGCAACTGCAGACGCTCCGCTATATTCTACAATTTTTGCAACCTCAACGCAGTTTACAGACTCATCATCCCAGCCCTTGCGCATTTTTACGGTTACAGGCACATTCACCGCCTTTACAACTTTTGACACAATATCTCCGCATAGCTTTGGGTTTTTCATAAGACTTGCACCGGCACCGTTACCGCTGATTTTCGGTGCAGGACAACCCATATTAATGTCAATAAAGTCAGGGTTAAACTGCTGTGCAAACACAGCCGCCTCCGCCATAGTGTCGGGCTCGTCCCCAAAAATTTGGATTCCCGACGGTCTTTCCCTCTCGGTAAGCTCCATAAGCTCCGCAGACTTTTTGCTGTTAAAATGTATTCCCTTGGAGCTGACCATCTCTGTGACGGTGTAAGATGCGCCAAATGATGCACAAAGCTCCCTAAATGCACAATCTGCCACCCCTGCCATAGGGGCAAGGGCAGCAGAATTTTTTATTTCTATATTTCCTATTTTCATAATTAGACCCAATTACTTGTATCTTATATTATTTTGGTAGTGGTGACCGCCAATCTTATTTCCGCTTTCGTATCTGCCGATTCCGGACTTGTTCTTTCCTGTGGTGGAAAGAAGGAAAGCGACGATAACCGCAAGGGAAACACCAACGCCAATCCAGCACACAATACCGCCTACAAGGCTTACCCCTCCACTTTCGCTGTCGGCGCCGATAGCTGTGGGCAAGTCCTCGGCAACCTCTGTGCTGTCGGGCAATGTGGGCAATTTATTTACATCATATGTCTGTGGCTGTGTCCACTCCTGTGTTGCCTGTGTTTCCTCAGGATAAGTTTCTGTATAAACAGGCTCTGTTTCAGGTGCCTCGGTAACAGGTGGTTCAGTTTCGGGAGGATAGGTTTCGGGAGGCAAAGTTTCCGGTGGCTCGGTAACAGGTGGTTCAGTTACCGGAGGTTCTGTAACAGGCGCCTCCGTAACAGGTGCCTCTGTTGCAGGGGCAAAGGTTTCGGGAGGGTCTGTCACCGGAATATCCTCTGCAAAAGCAGTTGAAAGTGAACACATAGTCAAAATCAAAGCAGATGCTGTTATAATTATTATTTTTCCCAAATGTGATAAAAACTTCATAAGTATTACCTTCAAGCATTTAGTTGTACTACGGCACAAAATAACCGCTATGCCACAGTATTAAGGTAATTATATCACAAATCAATTATTTTGCAACACCTTTGCAAGTGCCTTTCCCACCATTTTTCCTGCTCTCTTTGCTTCGTCAAGGGTATTTGCATCTGTTCCCACCTCTATCAGCAAAGAGCCGTTGCACACATTTAGGTTATATGTATATTCTCCAAACTCCATTGGACGGGTAAGTCCCGGGTACATATCCTCCGCTGTTTTTTGCAGTCTGAGGGCAAAACGCAAATTCTCCTCCCAAAAGGGAAAATATCCTCCTCCCTCATAGTTGTAGCCGGTCATAATCATTATTTGAGCTGTTTTTTTACCTTTATACTTAAAAACAGGCTTTACTTTCCCCGATTCTCCGCCCTCGCCCAATGCGTCACGGTGGATGTCAAGCACAACCTTAATATTTTCGTATTTATCCATATACTTTTGTATTGTTTCAAGACTTCTGTCATAGCTTCCGTTGTAGGACGGATAATCATGCTTTGTTTTGTCGTGAATTACCCCTATTCCGGCAGATTTAAGCTGATTTTCTATTTCGTCACCCACACTTGTAACATTTTCACTGTTTTCTGTTGAGCGTGGATAATAGTCGGCAGGATAATAGCCGGTATCATCTTTAAGGTAACTTTCACAGCAATGGGTGTGGAAAATAAGTACCTGCACACGGTGGTTTTTGTCTATTTTAAAGCCTAAGGGTGAATTTAACTCCTTTTCAACATCAAGGGTAAAATCAGTGCTGTTTTTCACAGAAAAGTTTTCATATGTAATACCATCCTGCAAAAACTGTTTTTCTATGACAGGATAGTTTTTCCCCGATTGTGTTGTAGGCTGGGTTGTGTTTTTGTGCTGATTTTCACTTACCTTTTTTACCGTTGTAGGCTGTGTGGAAGAAGTTTCTGCCGGGGTAGAGGTTTGCACCACTGTTGTCTGTGCCATAACACTGCTTGACGGTTTCCCTGAATATCCGCCAACTCGGTTGATTATGGAAAAAACACCTATTACCATAGCCACACTTGCCAAAAACACACTAAAACTCCTTAATGCTTTTTTACTGCCCAATGTACCACCCCTTTTGAAAGTATTACCTCTTTTCATACTATGCAGGGTTTGTACATTTTATACTTTTATTATACGGCATTTCCTAACACCGCTGTCAATACATAAGCGACATAAGGTCGCTGATGGACAGATTTGGATGCAGTGCATAATTTATTGAAAGTGCAATCAGCTCCGATGCACGGTTGACCAAAAGATCAATTTCCTTGGGAGTGACCACCATTTGCCGTCCGCTGGGGTTAACCATACTTCTTAATTTGTGGGAAAGCTTTGCGTCATTTGTATCAAAGAGGTCAAGGGCAAGAGTTGATGCGTCAACTACGGTAGGCACACCTATTCCTATTACGGGAATACCCAGCGTTTCTTTTGTAAGCCTTGTTCTGTTGTTGCCCACACCGGCACCGGGGGAAATTCCTGTGTTGCTGATTTGCAAGGTACATCCCAGTCGTGACAAACGGCGGGAGGCAAGGGCGTCAACTGCAATAATTGCATTGGGTTTAATCTTTTTTATTATGCTGAGCAGGTATTCCCCTGTTTCAATCCCTGTTTTGCCTGTTACTCCTGTTGCAACCACAGCAACAGGCCTAAGGCTGTCAAGTCCGGTGGAGCGTGCAATTTCGCCTTTAATATGACGGGTGGCAAGTATTTTTGATGCAGTTTTTGGTCCCAAAGCATCAGGTGTTATCTCGGTGTTTCCCAGTCCTGCAATCAGAACCAAACCGTTCACAGGCAGGAGATGGCGAATTTCCTGTGCCACAGCCTCAAGTCTTTCGTCAGGGTCACGAAAGGAGTCCGTAAGGGGAGGCAGTTCCAGCGTTACATATGTTCCCTTTTCCTTATTCAGCTTTCGGCAGGCACTGTCGCTTTTGATTTTCAGCCTTGTGATGTGTATGTCACTGCTGTCCTCTTCCTCAACAGTAACACCCTTTATATCCTCTCCAAAAAGCTCCCTTGCCTCAAGTGCAAGGTCTGTTCTTCTTTCCATATTCACTCACAATCCTTTACCCTTATTATTGATTTTTTACAAACCAATATTCTTTACATAAACAAAAAACTTTGATATAATTACTGTGTATATCAAAAGAATCCTTTAAAGGGGAATTTAATATGAAAAGAATTTTTAGGAATGTAATACTTTCGGCTGTAATCATTACAACAGTTTTTGGCACATATTCCGCAACTGCGGCAAATATCGACCCTCATTACACCGGTGCTGATGTTGGGCTTTCAAGCACGGCTCTGCCCTTTGAAAATCCTGTTACCACACTTGATGTTGACGAAGACACCCTGCCACAGTCATACAGCTCAAGAGATTTAAACTACCTTACCCCTGTAAGAAATCAGCAAACCTCCCAAAGCTGTTGGGCTTTCGGAGGCTTGGCAACACTTGAATCACTGCTTATTAAGAACGGAAAACTCACCACCGAGGAATCTCAATGGCTTTCTGTTGCACATATGGATGCTTGGGGCTCCACAAGAAGTGACGGAACAGGCTGGAAGAGAACATACAAGGTAGATGCGGGATATCCCTACATCGCCCTTGGCTACCTTACAAGCTGGTCAGGTGCTGTTAAGGATAGCTTGTACCCCTTTACCACACCTTTTGAAGATGTAAAAATTGATGACCCGGAAAATGTAAAATACGGTGTTTCGGGAGTTATGTACATAGACGGCAACGACCCTGAAACAATTAAGAAGTGCATTATGGACTACGGCGCTGTTTCAGCAAACTACAACAGCACTTCAAAATTCCTTTCAACAGATTTAACAAGTCACTACTGTCCAACAAAGCAAACCTCTGTTTCCGGTCACAGCATAAGCGTTGTTGGTTGGGATGACAATTATAGCAAGGATAATTTCCTCACCCAGTCATTGTTAACACAACCAACCGAGGAGGACAAGGCAAACGGCATCACAGAGGCATATTACAAGGATTATTCACCACAGAATGACGGTGCATGGCTGTGCAAAAACAGCTGGGGCAGTAACAATTCACTTGGGGGATATTTTTGGATTTCTTATGAAGATTACTATGTATTCTCGGATGCCTTCGGCCCTTCCTACTGCATAACAGATTTTGTATCAAAGGCAGAATATAACAATATTTATCAGGTTGAAAAGTTCGGTGCAACATACGAATTTACTTACCTTAGTGACCCTTATTACAAAATTAATTCACAAAACAATGTTTTCATAAATGTTCTTGACTTTAGCAGGGATGAGGAGTGCATCGACAAGGTTGTGTTTGAAACCACAAGTATTGGAGCAAAGTACAATCTCTACTATATTCCATACGACACAACCACCCAATCCCCAACTGAAAATACATCTCTTTGGACAGAAATCGGCAATGGCACTGTACCATACAGCGGTTATGTATGTGATGATATTGAAAACTTTAACATTAAAAAAGGCACAGCCTGTATCGGTGTAAGGATTGACGCAACAGGCACAGAGAAATTAAGCGGTGTTGGCGTAAGTGAATGGCTTGATGTTAGGAATAATCGAATTTTTAGCTCTGACGCTAAGTCAGGTGTCAGCTACATATATTACAAGGGTATTATGGATGATGTTAAGGATTTCTACTCCGATATGCTAAATGATACCGAGGGCGGAAACCTTGTAATTAAAGCTATCACAACAAAGCAGAGCAACCTAATCGGCGATGCAAACCTTGACAAGGAAGTGAATATCGCTGATGTAACATTCATTCAGAAATACATCAATAAAGAATTTGATTTAGAAGAAAATGCACTTATCAATGCCGACTTTAACAAGGACGGAAGGGTGAATATCAAGGACTGCACAGCAATCCAAAAGTACCTTGCACAAATTGAAAACTAAGGAAACACTTAAGGAAACACTGATTAAATCATTTGCACAGAAAGGGCTGTCAGATTTTTTGTCGGTTTGTTCAAAAAACCGCAGGAATACTGACGTATTGCGAGGATTTTTTGGGCAAACCGGCGGAAAATATGCAAGCAAGATGTGTAAAGTGATTTATTCAGTGTTTCCCTAATATTTTACTAAAAAAGGATGCCACATTATTGTGACATCCTCTTGTAATAGCTGATTTACTTGTTATGTAAAATTATAAAATAATTTCTCCGTAGATTTCACCTGATGCCATAGCGGCATTGCTCTCGTCTGTGTCGATGTGCATTGCAGGAGCGTAGCTTTCGGATACACGAACTACAACATCATCAAATGTAAGGGAACGACCTGTACCCTCAATCTTAACGGAAACAATTTGCTTGTCCTCAACCCCACATTCCTTTGCGTTTTCAGGAGTAAAGTGGATATGCCTTTTGGCAACGATTACACCCTCTGAAATTTCACATTCACCGCAAGGGCCAACAAGCTTACAGCCCGGTGTTCCTTCAACACAACCGGATTCCTTTACAGGGGCAGAGATACCCAGCTTTCTGGCGTCTGTGAGGGAGATTTCAACCTGGTCCTTTGACCTTGTTGGTCCCAAGATTGACATCTTCATTTCTCCACGAGGTCCAACAACAGTTACCTTTTCAACACAGGCAAACTGACCGGGTTGTGACAAATCCTTTTTATTTGTCAGGGTTGCACCCTTTCCAAAAAGAGCTTCCAAAGTTTCATCAGTCACATGAACATGGTGGGCTGATGTTTCAACTAATACTTTCATTTCAATACCACCAATCAAAAAAATTAAAAATATGGGAATCAATTTCCGTATTCCATATTACACCCATTCAGCGGTTTTTTCAATATAAAAGATTAATTTTAGGAGAGAAAAATGTTTGATAACTGGAACGAATTAGAACAAGAATGTCTGAACTGCAAAAAATGTGAGCTTTGCCAAACCAGGAACAATGTTGTATTTGGTGTTGGCAACAAAAATGCCGAGGTGCTGTTCATAGGCGAAGGTCCGGGAGAAAACGAGGACCTTCAGGGTGAGCCTTTTGTGGGCAGAGGTGGAAAACTGCTGGACAAAATGCTTTACTCGGTGGATTTATCAAGGGAAGAAAATATTTATATTGCAAACATTGTAAAATGCCGACCACCCAAGAACCGCGACCCAAAGCCGGAGGAGCAAACAGCCTGTACACCTTGGCTCCGCAATCAATTCAAGCTGATGAAACCGAAGATTATTGTTTGCCTTGGCAGAATAGCCTCTGCAAAAATAATCAAGCCTGATATTAAAATCACCAAGGAACACGGAATGTTCTTTGAAAAGGGCGGAGTCCTTATGATGCCAATGCTCCACCCTGCCGCCATTCTCCGTGACCCACGAAAAAGGCCTGAGGCATTTAGGGATTTTCAAATCCTGCGGGATAAAATCAAAGAAATCTGCGTAAACACATACAAATAATACTGTAAAAAACACAAGGACTGAGTCGTTACCCAGTCCTTTTTATTATGAAAAGTTACTTTTTAAGTTTTGCCTTTTTGTCCTTCAGCGCCTTAATAATCAGAAGGATAAGCAAAAGGAGAATTACGGCTGACAGGATGATAATAATTGTAATACTCATATCCTGAGATAGTGTATCTCCTGTGTTTTCTTCTGCAGGGTGGGTGACTATTGTTGCCTCCTGTGGTTCTGATGAACTTTCCTGATACTCAACAGGGTCAAAGTGATTGTTCACCCAGTTTGCCACAAGACACTTTTTCTGAGCGTCAATAGGGTTATCCCTTGTGTTTTCCCCACATTCAACGGTGTCACCTATACATTCGGAAGTAAAGTAAAGGTCGTAGGTTTGATCCCCCAAATTATCACTGAAAATGACAGCGTACTTTACACCACTTTCAATACCGCCGTTAATGCGTCGGCTTTCGTCAAGGACGCTTAAATCATATTTCCACAAATTCCCCTTAACTCTTGTGCATTTTTCCTTGGTGGTTTGCCATGAGAAAAATTCATCTCCGCCATCTTCCCAAATATGGCAGTAAACAACATCGTAATTTCCCCAGGCATAATTACCGGTTACAGGAACATTAAAGTATATTACATTTTCTTCGTTTTTGCTTTCTTCTCCATAGGCTGTGGGAACAGAAAATAACAATAGAAATACTGTAACCAACACAAGGAAAATTTTTGATTTACAATTTCTCATTACAACACCAACCGGAATCTTAAAACTAATAAGATACTCTTTTTATCATTATACTACACACACCTACCATTTAGCAAGATGTATATGTGTACAAATTGTAAATAAAAAGACCCTGTCATAAGACAGGGTCATAATTACGAGTTTTAGTTAATTAAGCTTTTCTCTTGCGTGTTACAAAGTATACACCGGCAGCTGCAAGCATTAAGCCAAGACCAACATATACATATGTTGTTGACTCACCTGTTGAAACAGAACCCTCTACCTCAACAACATCACTTGCGTCAACTACATTACCGTCTTCGTCAACGAACTGACCTTTATCATTCTTAACAACTTTCTTTCCGTCAGGTGTTACATAGGAAGAGCCAGCCTTTGAAGAATCACTTGAATCGTCCTTTGAAGAGTCGCTATTGGAAGAATCGCTGGAAGAATCTGATGATGCACTCTTAGTGTAAACGCCACCACCGATTAGGAGAACCTTGCCCTCAGCAATCATCTTGTCAAATTCTGCCTTGATTTCAGCAAGTCTTGTCTTGTGATCTCTTGCAGAAGACTGTGGGCTGTAAGAATCCTTGCTTGGGTATGATGGGAAGCCCTTGTCCCAAGCCTTGATAATCTCGTCAGGTGTTCTGTCAGGAGAAACGAATTCGCCCTGAATTGTACCTACAGATGTAATCTGAAGAGGAATACCGTACTTCTTAGCATTGTCTTTCCAAGCGATTGGATAAGAGTGCTTTCTTGAGTCCTCTGTGTTTTCAAAAGTCTTTTCGTTTGCTGTGAGGTAAGCTGTGTCACCTACGCAGTTTGTGTTGAACATAAGACCGCAAGTTTCGTTACCTGTTTCATCATAGAACATAATTGAATAGTCAACACCAGCCTTAAATCCGCCGGAAAGCTGAGCCATAGGGTCGCTCAAAACGCTAAGGTCGTAGGAAAGCTTACCATCTTCTTCTGTAAGCTTTTCTTTCTTAGTACCGAAACCAAAGAATGATGTACCGGATTCAACTTCCCAGATATGTGTGCTGAAAGTTGTGCCAGCCCATGCGCTTGGCTTTTCAAAATAAATCTTACCTGCTGCACCTGATGCATCTGTGTCTGTACCTGCACCAACTGAAACAGCATCGTCAGCTGCAACCTCAGATACTTCCTCAGTAGCACCTGCTGCAACTAATTCATTTTCGTCTGCTGATACTGTCATTGCGATAGTTGCAAAACTCATAACAACTGCAATCACAAGTAAAAAGCTTAAAAACTTCTTCATTGTTATTTCCTCCTGAATAAATAAACATAGTATTTGGGAGTCTATCCCATTGGCATAATTATACACCTTTAAATATAAATAAGCAACAATTTTGTAATTAATTTCTTTCCATAAATTGCACAAACATTGATAATCCAAAATGGCTATTTTGCACAACAGGTAAATGTATTTTCTTTTATAGAATTATTTTTTAGAGGTTTTATCCTTCTTTTTGTTTACCATAACTAAAATAACGATACAAACCACAATAGCCACAGCCAAAGCCACAATTCCAATGTTTCTCCACATATCATTTGAATCGGACCATGTTGACTGTTCACCGTCAGGTGTTGTAACAGCAACTCCTGAGGAATTTGTCTTTACAACAGTTGTGGCTGTTGTTGCAACCTGTCCCTGATTGTTTGTAACAGCATTTTCTCCTGCAACATTGTTTGCCTGACCGGCATTTTCACCGCCATTATTTACATCGTTACCGTTATTTACCGCACCGTTGTTAACAGCGTTTCCGTTGTCACCACCGTTATTTGCGTTATTTTGATTTCCGAAAGCACCGCCTACAGGATTGTCACCGCCGTTTTGGGAGCCTTTTCCGTTTGCATGGTTAACAAAGTTTCCGCCCTGTCCGTTTTCATCCACTATTGGAGCAATATCCTTTTTTACAGCCTTGTCATTTACAATGTAGTCACAGGTGATAACATACTCGTCAACTGTCTGGGAGTTTTCAAGGTAGTCCATACATTGAATATAATATGTTAGGTCAGTTGCACCTGCCTTTTCAACTGTAAAGGAAACGCTGAAAAGCATTGTCTTTTTGCTGAAATCCCAGCCCTGTACACCGTTTGCACTGTTAAACAGGATTTTGTCTGCAATCTTTGTATTGTAAACAGAGCTGCCTCCATCAAGATACTTTACAGAATCATCAATGGGCTTAAGATACTGTGAATCGTAGTATATTTCCATTTGCAAATCTTCAACTTCCTTTGGAACAGAAGATATATTCAGGGAATATGTAACCTTGTCACCCACAGAGGCAGAAACATTTTCATTAATGTTCAATTTATCTGCAGCAGAAAAACCTGCAACAGAGGTTACTATCATCATCAGTACCATAACGGTAGAGATAAATAAACTTAAACTTTTTTTCATAATAACATCCTTCTTTCTTAAAATCCTTTATTCCTCGTAACCCTTTGGATTTTTCTTTTGCCAGTTCCAAGAGTCACGGCACATATCCTCAAGGTTCTTTTCAGCCTTCCAACCCAAAACCTTTAAAGCCTTGGTTGGGTCTGCATAACACTCTGCAATATCACCGGCTCTTCTATCCTTGATAACATAAGGAATGTCAACACCGTTAACCTTAATAAAGGTTTTAACTATATCCAAAACAGAGTATCCTACGCCTGTACCCAAGTTTACAATTTCAGTACCCTTGTGGCAGGAGGCATAGTCGATTGCCTTTACATGACCTTTTGCCAAATCTACGACATGGATGTAGTCACGAACGCCTGTTCCGTCGTGGGTTGGGTAGTCGTCACCAAACACACCCAGCTGTTCAAGCTTGCCCACAGCCACCTGTGTGATGTATGGCATAAGGTTGTTTGGAATACCGTTTGGATTTTCCCCAATCCTACCGCTTTCGTGAGCTCCGATAGGGTTAAAATATCTAAGCAGAACAACAGAAAGCTCAGGGTCTGCCTTTGTTGCGTCGGTGAGTATTTGTTCAATCATAAGCTTTGTCCAACCGTAAGGATTTGTGCAGGAGGTTGGCATAGTTTCTACCAATGGAACGGTTTTAGGAATTCCGTAAACAGTAGCAGATGAAGAAAAGACGAAGTTATGACAACCGTACTTTTTCATCACCTCCAAAAGAGTTAATGTGCTGTCAATGTTGTTGCGGTAGTACCTGAGGGGAATTTCACAGCTTTCTCCCACAGCCTTAAGACCTGCAAAGTGAATAACAGAGTCAATCTTGTTTTCTTCAAAGACAGTTGAGAGCTTGTCACCGTCGCAAACATCAATCTCATAAAATTGGATTTTTGCCCCTGTGATTTCCTCTACTCTGCTTACAGCTTTCTTACTGCTGTTACACAGGTTGTCGGCAATTACAACAGTATGTCCGGCACTGATTAATTCTATGCAGGTGTGGGAACCAATATAACCGGCTCCCCCTGTCAGTAAAATATTCATATTTACCTCCTGTTAGCTGTTGATTATATCGTAAAGCTCATTTGAGAACTTATAGTAATCTTTTCTTTCGTCCTTTACATAGGAAATTGCAGGACGAGGGTGGGTGTTGTACTGACCTGTGAGCATATACGGAATATCATATCCCCACTTAATGCCCTCTTCCTTTAGCTTTTCTGTGTGTTCCTCAATAATCTTGAGGATAGGAGCAACCTTGTATTTTGGATTTTTAAGGAATCCCAAAAGCAGTTCAAGTGCACAGTTGCCTGCACCTCTGCCCATTCCGTCAACAGTTGCATCAAGGTAGCTGACACCCTGAGTCATAGCCTCAATGGTATTTGCAAAGGCAAGCTGTTGATTGTTGTGAGCGTGAATACCAACCTTTTTCTTGTACTTGTCGGCATATTCACAGTAAAGCTCGGCAAGTCGCCTTGCCTGTTCAGGGTAAATAGCACCGTAGCTGTCAACAATATAAAATGCATTTACACTGCTGTTTCCCAAAATATCAAGGGCTGTTTTGATGTCGTCTGTGTTAGCCTTGGAAACTGCCATAATATTGATTGTTGTTTCATATCCCTTTTTGGCACAGTCCTCAATCATCTCCACAGCGGCAGGGATAGTGTTGATATATGTTGCAATTCTCACAAGGTCAATAGGGCTGTCCTTTTTGGGGATGATGTCCTTTTCAAAATCTGTTCTTCCAACATCAGCCATTACTGCAACCTTAAGATTGGTTTTGTTGTCGCCAACAATTTTTCTGATATCCTCATCCTTGCAGAACTTCCATTTGCCAAAGTCTTTTTCATCAAATATTTCTCTTGATGCCTTATAGCCAAATTCCATATAGTCAACGCCTGCTTTTACATTTGCGTTATACAAATCCTTAACAAAGCTGTCGTCAAACCTGAAATCGTTGCAAAGTCCTCCGTCACGGATTGTAGCATCTACAACCCTAATATCCTTTCTTACTGAAAGTAAATCTCCCTTTTGAGCCATCTCAATTCCTCCATATCATTGATTATGCGACAAAAATATCGCAAATATGCTAAAAATTATAATACACTTATTTTATAATACAATATAAAGAAATGAAATACAAGAGCAATATTCAACATATTTACAAATAACTTTTATATAAATTGGATAAAACCCTTGACAATCATTTACATTGTAAATATAATGGTAATAACAAGGGAAACACTGAATAAATCATTTGCACATATTGTGCAGTCAGATTTTTCGCCAGTTTGCCCAAAAAACCGCAGGAATGCTGACGCATTGCGAGGATTTTTTGGGTAAACTGGCGGAAAATATGCAAACAAGATGTGTAAATAAATTTTAATTGTGATTTATTCAGTGTTTCCCAAGAAATAGCCCTTAAAAACTGTGAAGGGAACAAGATATAAGCCCCTGTGCCAAGAGAGCTGTTGTTTGGTGCAAAACAGACGCAGAACTTATATGTATAGCTCATCCCGGAGTTTTGCGGCTTATAAGGCCGTGACGGTTGACACCGTTATTTGTCAGGACTTTGTTGGAAGTCTGTAAGGAGTATATGGTGACATATGCTTGAATTTGGGTGGTACCACGGATATTTGTTCGTCCCTACATTTAGGGGCGATTTTTTTGCGTATGCGTAATCAAAGAATAAAACAAGGAGGTTTTATTATGAAGCCGGGCTACAAAAAGTATATTCCCTTTAAGCAGATAGATTTGCCCGACAGGGAATGGCCAAAAAATGTAATTAAAAAAGCACCGATTTGGTGCAGTGTCGATTTGAGGGATGGAAATCAGGCTCTTATCGACCCTATGAATCTTGAAGAAAAGCTGGAATTCTTCCATGCACTTTGCGATATGGGCTTTAAGGAAATCGAAATCGGTTTCCCCTCAGCATCGGAAACAGAATACGAAATTTGTCGTGAGCTTATTGAGGGCAACCATATTCCCGACGATGTAACCATTCAGGTTTTGGTACAGGCAAGGGAACACCTTATCAAAAAGACCTTTGAGGCTATTAAGGGTGCAAAAAATGTTATAGTTCACTTCTACAATTCCACATCAACCTTGCAGAGAAAGGTTGTATTTAAAAAGGATATGGACGGCATTATTGACATTGCTGTTGAGGGTGCAAAGCTGATTCGCAACCTAACCGAAAATTATGACGGCGACACCAACATCAGGTACGAATACAGCCCTGAAAGCTTTAGCGGTACCGAGATGGACAATGCTGTTGAAATTTGCGAAAAGGTTATGGAGGCACTTGGCTCAACACCTGAAAACCCTGTTATCCTTAACCTGCCAAACACTGTGGAAATGTGCACAGCAAACACATATGCCGACCAGATTGAATACTTTATTAAGCACCTTAAAAACAGAGAAAGTGCAATTATCAGTATTCACCCTCACAACGACAGAGGCACAGGCGTTGCCGCCACAGAGCTTGCCCTCCTTGCAGGAGCAGACAGAGTTGAGGGTACACTCTTCGGCAACGGAGAAAGAACAGGTAACCTTGATATTGTTACAGTTGGACTTAATATGTTTACACAGGGCATTGACCCCTGCCTTGACTTTAGCAATCTGCCAAAGTACAAGGAGATTTACGAAAGATGCACCAATATGAAAATAAGCGAAAGACAGCCGTATATCGGCGAGCTTGTTTTCACAGCATTTTCAGGCAGTCATCAGGACGCTATTAACAAGGGTATGAAATATATCAAGGAAACTCACGACGACTACTGGGAGGTTCCATACATTCCTATTGACCCTGCTGATGTGGGCAGACAGTATGAGCCTATTATCCGCATTAATTCCCAAAGCGGAAAAGGCGGTGCCGCATATGTTATGGAGCACAACTTCGGATATGAAATGCCTAAGAAAATGCACCCTGAATTTGGTGCATTAGTTCAAAAGAAATGTGACGAGCTGGGCAGAGAGCTTATTCCAAAGGAACTGTTTGATGTATTTACACAAAACTACATCAATCATCCTAAGAAGTACGAAATTACAAACAGCAGAATTTTTGAAGAAAGCGAAAACGGCAAGGATTATGTTCACTTCAAGGGCAAAATAACCATTGACGGAAACGATGTAAGAAGTACAACTGGTGTGGGCAACGGTCCTATTGACGCATTCTTTAACGCAATGAAAAAGATTGGTATTGGCAATTATGAATTCCGTTCATACAGTCAACACGCAATCAGCGAAGGCAGTGACTCTCAAGCTGTTTCCTACATTGAGCTAAAAACTCCGGAGGGCAAGAGTATCTTTGGAATCGGCATTGACCACAATGTTAACTACAGCTCTATTTTGGGAGTTATAAACGCAATCAACAGAAACGAGGCAGAATAACTCTGTCTTAGCTTTTAGGTTAACAAAAATATTTACAAAATCTACAAGGATAAGGGGATGTTCTTCGGAGCATCCCTTTTCTTATACAATGCGGTCAGGTTAAGGGAACATTCACACGCTGTAACAGCCAATGTCGTCAAATTAAAGTAAGTACGAGAGGAGTAGGCATTTTGGGGTTACAGACAGCCTCCATCAGAGGAGGGAGGGGGACCGCTTGCGGTGGAAGGAGGGAAAAAGTGTTCTCTTTTGCTTATTTTGTCTTTAGAGGATAGTTTGGTTTATTGTTCTGACTCAAACTTTGTTATCTAAAGACCTACCAAGATATATTGACTACTTTTTCGCTCCCTCAGTCACGCAAGGCGTGACAGCTCCCTCATCCGATGGAGCCTTTGTTAAATTCATAATTTCATATAACCTGACACTATCCACTTACCGATATGCTGACCTAACAATTACGAATTACGAATTATGCATTATGAATTCCAACCGCTTATCCAACGGAGTCCTTATAACGCACCAAAAACCGCACCTCTTTTATGAAGTGCGGTTGATTTTTTGATTTATTTTTATTGTTATAAGAAATTTTCGAGAACAGGATTTCAGAAATATAGTTACTTACAACCTATTTTATATTTTCTGCCATCCTTGTTTAAATTCCAAATAAAACACGGATTATAGCAACAGGTATTAATATCCAACCTAATAATGTACCCATAATTAATCGTTGCATAAAAATACTATTGCCTGCTCCAATTAATATTTTATTCGCATAAATCGTCTTTCCGGTTGACCAATATCCGGCGGCCATATAGATTATTAGAAATATCATTGTATATTCACCCCCATTTTTTTAATTTCC
>JBJEOZ010000128.1:0-6614 GCA_051880975.1 Ruminococcus sp. | reverse complement strand
AGTCAACTCTTCATCAACAGGAAGCTTGACTGATGCTACCTTTATCATATGTATCTCTTTATCTCCTTTTCAAAAATAAAAGCAAAAGAAAAAGCAGAGGTTTTGCCCCTGCTTTCTAATTTTTTATTATCCTGAAAGCTGATGCACTTTTATGTGTTTATTATTGTTGCGTAACTGAAAGGCTTGCTGTTTGTGACTGTGAAGCAAAGCCTTTAAAAACACCTTTGTTAACACTGCAATCTGTTGCATCTCTACCACAGGATATTTTAATATAGTTTTCATCAATAAGAAGATTATTGGTCGGGTCAAAACCGTACCATTTACCCTTTGAAAGAGCCTCAACCCAAGCATGGGTTTCTCCCTCTCCCACAAACATTCCCACACAATACCTTGCAGGAATATTCCTAAGACGTAAAAGGGAAATCATAATGTGGGCATAATCCTGACAAACTCCACACCTGTTTTCCATAGCGCTTTCTGCCGTTGTACTAACATCGGTTTTACCCTTAACATAATTCATATCCTCATAAAGCCTGTGCATTATTTCAAGGGCAATGTTGTAGGGGTTTTCGGATTTTATATCAAGACTGTCGCTGTAAGCCTTTATGCTTTTACCGGCATTTGTAAAGTCTGTTTGATACTTGAATATTCCGCTTTGAACTTCATCATTATCGGATTCTTCAAAAATATCAAGACCAGTAACAGCTTTACCCCTAACTTCGACAACAAACTCATTATGAGGCGGAGTGATACATCCGTTTATAACAATATTTCCAAATGAATCTGTGTCCTTTGTAAAATTCTCGGCACCGTTTACTGTTACATTAATGCTTTCGATTCTTTGCCTTTGTGTGTTAATTGGAATACACTTCAAGGTGTAATAATGGTCATTTACATCTGCACTGAAAGTGTTTTGCAGTCTGTAAGTAAAATCTAACTTATTGATAACAATCTTCCTCTCATATTTGAAAGTGTGTATAGTACATATTATATAGTAAATTTATTATACACAAAAAATGCTAAATTTCAAATATTAAGAGATAATTTTTTTACTCTTCAAATAATTTGAAGAACAACAGTTTTCCAATGCTGTAATCAAAGGTCGGTGACTGAAGCATAGTTTTCAGTGTGTCAAGCACCATAGGATTATACTTCATTCCGATTTGATTCATACGCTTTTCCATTTTTGTGATTTCTCGCAGGATAACATCTGTGGGCTTGTCAAAGCTAAGGTACAGATATACCCTCTCAATCCTCTTTCCTGCCCTTAATGCAGCCCTAATAAGGTGGTCGTCAACTCTGTCGTCAACACAGCCCCAAAAACCCATAATGTGGTCAATAGCAGAGTAAAGGTCATGAACAGATGACTTAGCAAGCTTTGCCCTTTGCATATCGTAAATGGCAAGCTGAATATAGGCAAGGGTTTCGGTATCTATGTAATCACGCATTACAATAGCATTGTCATATGCCCTTGTAAGATTGCTGATTATAGAGTTGAAGTTATTTTCGTTATATGGAAAGTCCTTTACAAAATGCTCTGCATTCTCGTAAATATCGGGAATATCAATCCTTTTGCATAAATCCTTGTAGAACTGGTCATCGCCGTCAATAAAGCTGTCAAGACCGTCAAAGAAAATGCGAATAGTGGAGTTCACTCTTTCCGTGTATCTTCCAAGCCAAACAAGTCTGTCCATATTTTCTAACGTGATAATACCCATGTATCCTTGAAACCTCCTCCCTGTGAGCTGTTTACGATAAATGAGTCAGGTATTCTTGAAAATCTTGTAAGACCGGACTTCCACACCTTTACATCTTCGCCTGTAAGTACAAATGCCCTCAAATCCGCTTTTCGTGGAACACGCTCACCGTTTTCAAAAATATCTATATCCTTGAAGTCAATTACCTCCTGTGCGATAAATCTTCTCGGCTCACTTTTTATCATATTGATAAAATTCTCTTTCTCTTCCTTGGTTAACTTGTCGCCGAATACAACACCGTATCCCCCTGCTTCGGCAACATCCTTAATGACAAGATTATCAAAGTTATCAAGAATATACTTCCTGTCCTCCTCAAAGTACGGAAGATATGTGGCTGCGTTGTTAGTAAGGCAGTCCTCACCAAGATAATACTTAACCATTTTGGGAACAAAGTAATATATTCCCTTGTCGTCAGCAATACCGTTGCCCGGAGCATTAAGAAGTGCCACATTACCCTTTTTGTATGCTGAAAAAATATGAGGAATACCAATGAGGCTATCCTCTTGAAATGCCATAGGGTCAAGATACTCGTCACTGATTCTTCTGTAAACAGCACCGACTCTTTGCTTTGCCCCGTTGTAGCCAACATGATACAGGTTGTCATTCTCCACAACAAGGTCACTGCCTGTACAAAGCACAGCACCTGTTTTTTCTGCAAGATAGCTATGCTCAAAAAATGCTGCATTGTACCTGCCCGGAGTAAGAATTACATTTATTCCCCCTGTGTTCACATAATTCATAGTTTCTCTTAAAAGGTCTGCATAGTTGCTGTTATCCTCAATATCGTTGCCGATAAAGGTTTCAGGGGAACTTCTGCGACAGAATTTTCGTGCAATCATAGGATATGACGCACCGGAGGGAACACGCAAATTATCCTCAAGAATGTACCACTTGTTGTCCTTTCCCTCTACAAGGTCAATACCAGAAATATGACTGAATATTCCCTTTGGTGGACATACACCGTCACAGGGCTTTAAAAAACCTTTTGCAGAATAAATAAATTCTTCGGGAATTACACCGTCCCTGACAATGTTTTTTGATCCGTAAATGTCCTTTAAAAACAAATTGAGAGCAGTAACCCTTTGCTGTAATCCCCTTTCAAGCAAATCAAAATCCGACCTTGAAATAACCCTTGGCACAGGGTCAAAAGGGAAAAGCTGTTCGTTGAAAGTGCCGTTTTTATATATACCAAACTTAACACCGTAACGGGCAAGAAGCTCATTGACGGTATCGGCGTGGCTGTATAATGTTTCCAATACCCATCCTCCTTATCATTTTCAAAACTTTCACATATAAAAAGCAACGGACAAGTATTCAAAAAGAACATCCTTGTCCGTTGCTATGAATTAATAATATCACTTGTGTCAAAAAAAGTCAACACAAAATGCAAGTTTATTGTATTATTCTTGCATATTTTATTATAATTACAATAAATATCGAATATATCTTATACAATATGATAGATATTATTAATAGTCTTGCAAAATAAAACTCAATACCATCTTAGCTACAATAAAAACTTTATGAAACAATGAAGTCAACAATTTCAGCGGTAATACTATTTTTAGCAATTAACTTATTCAGCATTGACAAAATTTCAGTGCTATAATGATTTGCATACAGCTTTGTCAATTTTTCTTTCTTTTCGTCATCTAAACTGTTTAAAAGAGCTTTTACCACTTTGTCAATGTCGTCACCTACAACATCAAGTGCATCGGTAAACACCTGAGTGTTTTCATTCTTCGGAATCAAACCGATTATCTGTGGGAGGAATTTAATGATAATCTGCCGGTAATTTATGCTTTCAACATCAATTTGTATGTTCATTAGCATTGACCCTCCCTCAAGGGTCACATCTTTTATTTTCACATCAATTTCGTGGTCTGAAATTTGCTTGTTAATCATTCCTACAATGTTTTCGGAGTATTGTGTGAAAAGTTTAATCACAGCCACATCTCTAATGCTTTGAGGTATTAATTTCATTCCTCCGCTGATAAGCTTTATAAATTTCATCATAAAAGCATTTTCATCCTGTTTTGCAAACTTTTGTTGCAAAAGAATGTTAGTAATTTCACTATAGTCTATATTTTTTATTTTACCTTTAATCAGCATTTCATTTCCTCCTGATTAACCATCAAACATATAAGAAAAAAATCAAGTGTTCATAAAGTGAAATACTTATGAACACTTGATATGGCGGAGATGAAGAGATTTGAACTCTTGCGCCGGGGAATTCCCGACCTACCGCATTTCGAGTGCGGACCCTTCAGCCACTTGGGTACATCTCCATATTCTTGAAAGGCTTTTGACTTAATTTGCTGTAAGTAAAAGCCTTTCAAGTGTTAATTATATATTATTTTGTTCTATAATACAAGGTTTTAGCCGACTTTTTTGTAACCCCTTGGGACTCTTTTTACAAAAATTCTCCTTCTATACACAACAAGTAATACAAGGATAACCGCTAAAAGAATCGCTCCTGTAAAGATTAAGTATGAGGATAATGGTATTGAGCTAAGGTTAAAGCACCTTATGTTTATCCACATTTGGTTCATTCTTTCGTTTGCTTTATCATCAAAATACATCATAACAGCACATCTGTCCAAAATATCCGATGTTGGGTACTGGGCAAAAAGCTGTCTTTTTGTTTGGTCAGGGGTTGTTTTTATGATGTACTTATCACTGTTTTCATCACCTGCAAAGAAAAATCCAACAGGATAATCAACTGTTTCTTCTTCCTCATCCTCTGCACCAAAGCTCCAGTTTACATACTCAAGTATTCTGTCGTCAGTACCTCCTGAAATACAGCTTGTGTAGCCGATGTAGTACATATTTTTGATTACATTATCAGGTCTTGAAATGAAGTTGATAAATGCCTCTGACGCCTGTTTCCTCTCTTTTGAGCCGTTTATTCCGTCCTTTAGCATAATCCAGCCGTCACACCAAAGGTTTGAGCATTCCTTTGGTACGGAGTACTCCAGGATGCAGTCGTCCTCCTCTGCCTGGTCCAGGGTATAAACAGCGTCACCTGACCACTGAAAATTGCCCACAACCTTTCCTGAAACAAGGTCGGACTTTCCGCTGTCGGTTTCAAAGGAATATACATTGTTCTTAATTTCCTTTAGTATTTCCTCCGCCTTTGCTACTGTCTTTGGGGAGGTGTCGTTCATAAGGGCTGTTATATTTTTGTTGTAGTCCTTTGAATTTATAAAGGAGTCCTTTAGCATTGTATCTGAATTAATCAGTCCCAATGCGGCAAAATAGGTGTCACGGACGCTGTCCTTTATTGTAATTCTTCGACTGTACTTTTTGTTCTCAAGGAACTTCCAAGTTGTTACATCATCCTCTGAAACATACTGTGGGTTATACACAAAGCCCATTGTTCCCCACATATATCCGGCGGAATAGTCACTCCACTTTTCACCGCCAATTTGGGTGGTTTCCATAAGGTTATTAATGTAGGGTGACACACCCTTTACATAGTAATTTTCTTCTATGCTTTTATCAAAAAATTCCTTTGACAGAGGTTCAGCCATACCCTCGCCTATCATCTTCATACACATATAGTCGGAGGGGCAAACAAGGTCAAATCTATCACCTAAGGTGATTTGGTTGTACAAGTCCTCGTTAGTGCCATAGGTGGAGTATTCTACCTTAACCCTTTTGCCGTAGGTTTTGTAGTACCAGTCCTCAAATTCCTCTATCATAGATTTATCGCTGAAAATATCTCCGCTGTCAAGGTCGATAACATCCTCTTCTTCATCCCAACCGCCCTCGTCAATATATTCTTCGCAGTTGGAAATTCTCAGGGTAATTACATCGCTGTTGTCTTTTGCAGATACAACAGGCACAGAGGAAATTATCATTGCTGTAATGAGGAAAACTGAAATTAATAATGCACTTAACCTTTTCACTTCTCCTCACCTGCCCTTCTGCTTGTCTTGAAATAGTTTACTAAAACAATCAGTATTACAAGTGCGAAAATAATTGTAGAAAGCGCCCACAGAGCAGTTTTTATGCTTGTTTGTGCGCCTTTTGTTGCGTTTACAACATATGTGCTTATGGTATCAAAGGACGCAGGCTTTGTGTAGGTTGTGATAAAGTAGTCGTCCAGTGACAAGGTGATTGAAAGCATAAAGCCTGATACTATACCGGGCATAATTTGAGGTATAATAACCTTGAAAAGTGCCTTCGCAGGAGTTGCTCCAAGGTCTAATGCGGCTTCGTAAAGGCTGTTGTCCATCTGCATTAGCTTTGGCACAACAGAAAGATATACGAAAGGTGCACAAAGTGACACCTGACCTATTACAAGTGGGATAAAGGTTGACTTATCCACACCAAAAACTACAATGAGCAAAATGCAAATTGCAAAGCCTGTTACTACCTCGGCATTTACGACAGGAATTTGGTTTGCATTTCTAATGAATGTTCGTGGTACTTTTTTGGAGTAAAAAGCACCGATTGCACCGGTTGTACCAAGGACAACTGAAAGTAATGACACCACAAGTGCAAGGACTAAAGTACCGATTATCATATTAATCAGTTCGGGAGTTGTGAACAGGGTTTCATAGTTAGATAGGGAAAAATTCCTTATTGCACCGATTGTTGTTGAGTCGGTAAAGCTGTAAACTGCAAGGATTATTATTGGCAAATACATAAACAGAAGTACAAGTGAAACCCAGCTTGCAGAAAAAATCTTTTTCATCATAGGTTAGCACCTCTGCTTTCTCCAACTCCGTTGCCAAGTCGGTTTGTAAACACGGTAACAAGCAGGATTATGCCAAGAAGTACTATGGAAATCATAGAGCCGTTGTTCCAGTCGTAGGAATTAAAGTAACTTCCAATAAGGCTACCCATAAT
>JBJEOZ010000127.1:0-6671 GCA_051880975.1 Ruminococcus sp. | reverse complement strand
GGGTTGAGAACAAGTCGAGTTGTTCTCTGTTTGAAATAATGTAAGGGGAATTTTCTGTTCCGTTTCCTCCTGCAAAAGTGGTTGCACAGTAGATAGGCTTTACAACCATACTTTTTGTTATGTAGGATGTGTTTTCACTCCATTTTGTAAAGGTGTAATCCTCATACTCTGGCAATGTTGGAGTTTTCGCACTTTTTCCGTACTCTACTTTCTGCCTTTCAATTACATTTCCGTCCTTGTCAAGGAATGCTACATTGAACATTTTGCCCTGGTAGGAGTATTTTGCGGTAAGGGTTATGTCCTCGTAAACTCCTGTAATATTCTTGTCCCAAGTTACAAAATTATATCCCTCTCTGTATGGTGGCTGAATATTTTTAGGTTTTTCTCCCTCTTTTACAGACAAGGTTTTAATTACACTTCCGTCATAGTCTTTGTAGGTTACTGTGTAGTATTTGTACTCTGTCTTTTTAACTATCTCAAAAGGCACTGCATACTTACCGTCATAGTCACCTATGCCTGAAAGAATTACATAGCCTGTTCCTGCATTTATGTTTGACTTGTATTCCAAGGTGTAGTCCTTGCCCTCTGTAAGCAAAACACCGTCATAAAAAGCCTCTATCTGTGGACAAACAGCACTTCCTGTATAGGTCTGCTCCGAAATTTCCTTTATCTGTGCAGACATAAGGTGCTTTTTGCTTGTTGCTGAATTAGTATTTACAAAAGCAATGTTACTGTCAGCACTTTGCTGTGGTTGAATATTTGAAACGATTGATTCTCCGTTTGACTTTGTGGCTTTAAAATCGGGATTATTTTTGTTGGCTACAACCTTGTAGTAATATATATTTCCGGCTGTGGTTGCGTTGTCGTAGTATCTATTACTTTGTGTTTGGTCGATAAGCTTTTCCCATACTCCCCCTGTTTTTCTGTAAACGGTGTAGTAGTCTGCATCAGTAGTATCATTCCAACTAATACGCACAAGGGATGAATCAAGTATTGTTGCATCTACCACAGGCACTTCAAGGGGTGTTGGCATTGTTAAGGTTATTGTGTCGCTGTATTCACATCTGTCACGATACAATCCGAATAATTGATTTTCAAAGGCTTTGTGCTTTACAAGGTAGGTTTTGCCAAACTCAAGACCGTCTAAATAATAATCTCCTCCCCCTTCGCCTATTGCATTTAGTGCATCAAACCAGCTTTTTCCGTCGTTGTCCGAGCATAGGCATTGTTGAACAAGGCAATTTATAGGAGAAACGCAGGTTACTTTTACACTGTTTTGGGAAAATTCTGCGTTCGTAATATCGCACTTTCCAAGTGTCGGATTAAATGGGTCGTCATCAAGATAATTTATAACAAGCTCTGTTGTTATTTCGCTGTACTCAACACCCTTGTATTCTGTGTAAAGTTTTAGAGTGTAGGTATATGTAACACCGTTTATTAGGTCGGTGTCCTCGTAATAATTCTTTGTCATATCCTCGCCAAAGGTTGCAAGTAGTTCCTGCTTATTATCAAGTGAGGATTTTCTGTATAATTTTGAAGATACAATCGCACCCCAATGAATGAGAAGTCCTGTACTTTTGCCCTTTTCAAGAAGTTGGTCTGCCTTTAGATTTGGCTCTTGTCCAACATATACATATGCAAACTCACTGCTGAAATCACTGTCACAGTATGCAGAGGTACTGCTGACAGCCTTAATTTTGTACTTTGTCACATTAGATGCAGGAACTTCTTCACCGCCAAGTCCCATTGTTGCGGAATATGATGCAGAGGTGGTTGAGCCGATATACCTAAATGTGTTGTCATCACCTGTTGTTGCGTAAACTTGGTAGTAGTCTGAATTGTCAATTTTGCTCCAGCGAATTCTTGCGCCTGTGTATGCACCTGTTTGAATTGCATCTACCTTTGGTGCGTCCAGTTTATTTTTACCAGTAGACTTTACCTTTACAACACATTCTGCTGTAATTGAGTTTTCGGTAGAAACAATAAGCTTTGTTTCGCCGTCTGAAACACCTGTGATTATTCCGTCCTGTGATACCTTTGCAATACCGTTATCCTCTGAGTGATAATAGACGCCTTTGTTGTTTCCGGCGCTTGTTACTGATGCTCTTACCTTGCAGGAGTCACCTTTTACGATAGTAACGCTTGATGCGGAAAGTTTTACCGCAGTTGGCATATCATTTACCGGTGTGTTGTAGGCAGTTTTTACCGCATCACAGATGTTAACTTTACCATAACCGTAGTTTTTATCATAACCCTGTTCACCCATATCAGTACAGGTTTTGTAGATAATATCCTTTACCGCTGTTGAGGTTAGTGTTGGGTTTACGGAAAGCATCATTGCTACCTCTGCCGTAACAACAGGAGTTGCCATTGAAGTACCACTTAGTTTTTCATAGCCTCTTAGGAAATTGTATTCCCCAAAGCTTTCGGGAATTGTGCTGAGTATGTTTGTTCCCGGTGCTGATACCTTGTTGTCTGTTCCGCCGTAGTTTGAATATGATGCTCTTCCTTGACAGCTTTCGTCAAGGGCAATTACACTTATTGCCCCGGTACAATCTGAGGGATATGCATAATCTGATGAATTGTCGTTTCCGGCTGCACAAACAACAACACAACCGCTTTTTATAGCCAAATCCACAGCTGACTGAAAGATGTTGTCAGGGTCAGTTGCTCCGCCGAGCGACATATTGATTACCCTTATATTGTTGTCAATGGCATACAGTACAGCCTTGTAAATTACAAAGGCCGATAAGTTATTGCCAGTACCGGTATCAGAGCCGATTTCTACAAGCTCAATTAAGTCGTTGTTTACCGCTGATGCTACTCCGGCTACACCGATTTTATTGTTAGCCTGTGCCGATACTATGCCGGAAACATGGGTTCCGTGCAGACCGTTGTCGCCTCTTAACGGTGCAATAATTCCGTCACAGGTTATTCTTACTGATAAGTCTTTGTTTATCACATTTTCAAGGTCTGGATGGTCAAGCTGAGCACCTGTGTCGATAATACCTACCCTGACCTTTTGGTGAGGTACACCCTTGATAAATTTCCAAGCCTCAGGTGCTTTTACTGCATTCAGGTAGTAGAGATTATCTGCATAATAGTCGTTTAGTACTTCCTCTGCGAATATGCTCTCCGTTTGATACACATAGTCCTTTTGAACATAGTCAACGTAGGTGTTTTGCTCCAGCTTTTCGATTGCAGTTTCTACTGTGTATTCAAGTGGAATACTAAGTTTTACCAGCTTTTTTCCGTCATTGTAGTCGCTGACCGCTGTAACGCTCATTCTATCATTAACAAAAAGTGATGGAATATCCTTTTCAGCTATTCCGCTTTTTACTACTGCAAGTACCTCCCCTGACATATAGCCAAGGTCTGTTTCGTCGGTGTTTCTCTCCTTTGCGGCTTTTTCATAGTTTTCAAGTATTTCGTCACCTCGTGAGTCAACGGTTTTTTCAATGAGTTTAATGCTTTTTTCGTCACTTTCAAGGTAGTACTCATCAAGTACTGTCCTTAATGATTCCTCATAGGTGGCTGTGTCCTCGATATTATTAATCATTTCACAAGCCTTACGAGGATTATCGGTCTCCTTTTCAACTGCCTTTACCACAGCTGTATCGCACTTTACAGGTTTTACTTCAATTTGATTTTCGGTAGCGGAATTTACTGTTGTGCCATTACACACAACAGGCAAAAGCATTGCTACTATTAAAATTAATGCTTGGAATTTTCTAAGTTTTTTCATAATGTTCATGTTCCTTTACTTTTGAATTTTATGTGATTTCAATTATTCCCTCTTTTTTCAGCCTACTTCTTATTGCTCCTATTGTTCTTCCGTGATTTTTGGCTATTTTCTCTATTGGAATATCTACTTCGTATTCAAATCTCAGTTTCTCAATTTCTTTTTCTGTCCAAGGTTCATATGCGCCTGTTAAGCCGCTTTCTCTAATTTCAGCAACATCATATTTTTTAGTTTTTTCAATAACGGAATCCACAACCTTTTCCATTACTTTTTCTTTGTGTGAATCTGCAAACTTTTCTATAACACGCATAAATGCATCGCCGTATTTTTCTAATTTTACAGTGCTTACGCCTTTTACTTCTAAAAATTCTTCAGGTGTTGTAGGCATTATTCTGCACATATCTATAAGTGTTGCGTCTGAGAAGATTATGTAAGCAGGAACACCTCTCTTTTGGGCAAAATCTGTTCTGACAACTCTAAGGGCATCAAACAGTTCCTTATTGTTTATTTCTTTAACTACATCTGTGTCAGGAGAATTGAAAGTTCTAAGCTTAGCCGATTTTCTTATTTCAACTTTTTTCTTACCTTTCAGCACAGGATAGCTCAGTTTTGTTACTCTTAATGTAGGTCTGCCTACACCGTCGGTCTCTATATACTCGTTATCCTCAAGTTTCTCAATTATATATTTGATTGATGATTTTCTTGTGTCCCTCATAATACCAAATGTAGACAGTTTTTCAAAACCATTACTAATCACTTTGTCACTTAACCGACCACGGAGTACATCAAGTATTACAGATATTCCGAATCTTTGTCCTGTTCTTATAATACAGGATAGGATTTTTTGTGCCTCAACAGTAACATCCACTGTTTCAAATTCTGTAAGACAGTTTGAGCATTTTCCGCAGTTCTCGCCTGTTTCGTCACCAAAATAATTGAGCATATATTTACGCAAACACCCACTTGTTCTGCAGTAGAACATCATATGCTTTAGTCTTTCAAATTCTTTTTGCTGGAAAAGTTCATTCTGCTCCGGTGTGAGATTTGGGTTATCTTCGGTATTTTCAATAAAGTAGCGACAGGTCTGTACATCCATTGAACCGTAAAGCAAAATGCAATCAGCCTCTTGACCGTCACGCCCTGCTCTTCCTGCTTCCTGATAATAGCTTTCAATATTTTTTGGCATATTATAGTGAATTACATATGATACATTTGACTTATCTATGCCCATTCCAAAGGCATTTGTTGCTACCATAATCATCTTTCTGTCATACACAAAATCATCC
Source organism: Ruminococcus sp. (assembly GCA_051880975.1). Taxonomy (GTDB): domain Bacteria; phylum Bacillota; class Clostridia; order Oscillospirales; family Acutalibacteraceae; genus Ruminococcoides. The sequence continues at coordinate 1,643 of JBJEOZ010000127.1, read as the reverse complement.
TGATTTTTGATACGCTCAGCATCGCTCAGTCCGGCATGATAACGGGTAGCGGAAAAGCCGTTTTTGATAAGAAAATTACACACACTTTCAACCTTTTTACGAGTTGAACAATAGATAATTCCCGATTTACCCATTCGCTCTTTTACAAGTTTTAAAAGCTGTTCGTTCTTTTTATTTGGCCTTATAACAGAGAAAAACAGATTAGGTCTGTCAAATCCGGTAGTGACCACCTTTGGGTTATTTAGGCATAGTATTTTTAAAATATCCTTTCTTACTTCATCAGTTGCAGTTGCTGTAAAAGCACCGATTACCGGGCGTTTTGGGAGTAATGAAACAAATTGATTTATATTGAGATAACTCGGTCGAAAGTCCTGTCCCCATTGAGAAACGCAGTGTGCCTCATCTACAGCTATCATTGATATTTCAGCAAATCTACAAAAATTAATAAATCGAGATGACTTTAGTCGTTCAGGAGCAACATAAATTATCTTATAACATCCCATTTCCGCCCTTTGCAAAACCTTATTATACTGTAAATCATTCAGTGAGCTGTTTATGTAAGCGGCTTTTATGCTCTGTTGAACAAGGGAATTTACTTGGTCTTTCATAAGTGAGATTAAGGGAGATACAACAATGGTTATGCCATGCATTAATAAAGCCGGAACCTGATAACAAATAGATTTGCCTGCACCTGTAGGCATTATCCCCAAAGCATCCCTACCCGACAACAGGCAATCAACCATTTCTTCCTGACCTTTTCTAAAAGTAGAATAACCAAAGTATTTTCTTAAAACCTCAAACTTATCCATAAACCTACTCCTGATTTTACTATATTTTTATTATAAACTATTATAGGAAGTTTTCAAGAATTTAAAATGTTTTTCTTGTTAGTAAAATGGTTTTTGTATAAAAAATACGCTATGCTATACACATAACGCATTGATTATTGGTTTTGGTATAAAATACCGCACTCATATTTTGGGAATGGCTAATCAATTAAAATGTCTTCAGGATTACCTAAAGGAATAGGTCTTGTACCGTAAAGTTCAATGGTATAATCAAAATTGTCATTAACGCATTTTTCAACAATTTTGGAAAATTCATCTATTTCCTTATTGTTGCCCTTCATAGCCTCAAAGGGTATTTCACAATCATAGTTGAACTTTTCTCTGAATGCTCCGATTATTTTATTCAGTTTATCAACATAGTTCATTTAATAGCCTCCTTGAGCATATTTTCAAAATAATTAAGTACATTAGGAAAATACTTTTTCATTTAATTCTAACTACGAAATACCATTTACCAGAACTTCTCTGTATACCGGAGTAATTATTTTATCAAACCTGGCTGTAATGTATTTCTTGTAAAACTTCTTCTGCAAGTCCGATATATACTCAATACTTTCTATAAATTCAGAAATTCTATTCAAATCAATCCTCGGTACTATTCTCAACAATGCCTTGTTACAATCAGCGTTTTCCTTTGAATTAAGAAAATCAAAATAATTTATTTTTTTGCCGTTCTGCTTAATTGCAGAGGTTGGGAAATTATACACTCTGGCATTTAGTTCATCTTCATTTGTAAGAACATTAATCATAACTTTTTTATCAGCCTGCGGTAATAAACAGCTTCCGCAATCAAAT
>JBJEOZ010000126.1:0-29398 GCA_051880975.1 Ruminococcus sp. | reverse complement strand
GGTAAAGCTATGAAATATGAATTAGTAGCAGGTTTTGAAACCCACATTGAATTGGGTACAGACACAAAGATTTTTTGCTCCTGCTCAACTGAGTTCGGCGGTGAGCCTAACAGCCATTGCTGTCCTGTGTGCATAGGACTTCCCGGCACACTTCCAAAGCTGAATAAAAAGGTTGTTGAGTATGGAATTATGGCGGGTCTTGCAACAAATTGCGAGATTGCCAATGTGTCAAAGATGGACAGAAAAAACTACTGCTATCCCGACCTTTCAAAGGCATATCAGATAAGTCAGCTTTATGCTCCCCTTTGTAACCGTGGATATGTTGAGCTTTCCAACGGTAGAAAAATCCGTATTCACCACATCCATATTGAGGAGGACGCAGGAAAGCTGATTCACAACCACGGCGACACATATGTTGACTACAACCGTGGCGGTGTTCCTCTCATTGAAATTGTTTCCGAGCCTGACATCCGTTCCATTGACGAGGCAAGGGAATATGTGGAAAAGCTCCAGCAGATTATGCGTTACATCGGAATTTCCGACTGCCGTATGCAGGAGGGTTCAATGAGATGTGATGTCAACATCTCCGTTCGTCCCGAGGGCAGTGACAAATTAGGCACAAGAACAGAAATTAAAAATATGAACTCCATCACCTTTATCACAAAGGCTATGGAGTACGAATTTGAACGACAGGTTGATTTGATTGAAAACGGTGAAAAGGTTGTTCAGGAAACCCTTAGGTATGACGACGCAACCAACACCACCTCTTCAATGAGAAGTAAGGAGGACGCCCACGACTACCGCTACTTCCGTGACCCTGACCTTGTTACAATCAAGGTTACAGACGAGGAAATTGAGGAAATCAGGGCAAAGCTCCCTGAACTTCCGCATATTAAAAAGCAGAGATATGTTGACGAGCTGGGCGTTCCTGAAAGTGACGCAGGACTTCTTACTAAATACAGAAATATTTCCGAATATTTTGACAAAGCTATTGATGGACTTAAAAAGCCAAAGACCGTCAGCAACTTTATCATAGGTCAGATTTTCAGAGTTCTTCAAACCGAGGAGGACAAAGAGGCGTTTGTCATCAAAACAACTCCTCAGCAGTTAAATCAGCTTTGCAAGCTTTTAGAGGAGGGCAAAATCCAAAACAACCTTGCAAAATCCACCCTTGACAAAATGCTTGAAACAGGCAAGGACTGCACAGAATATATCAGCGAAGAGGATATGGCAGGTCTTGACGACAGCTTTGTTGACGAGCTTTGCAAACAGGCTATTGAGGCTAATCCAAAGGCTGTTCAGCAGTACAAAGAGGGCAAGGAAAAGGCTATTATGGCTTGTATGGGCTTTGTAATGAAGAACAGCAAGGGCAAGGCTAACGCTCAGGAAGTTCTTGAAAAAATCAAGTCTATGATTAGCTAAGGAAACGCTGAATAAACTTTATTGTGATTTAGTCAGTGTTCCCCATATATAAGATTTTTGTAAAGGAAAATCAATATGAAAAGATTATTCACAGTTTTCTTCTGTGCTGTTCTCATTTGTTGCTTTTTCTCCGGTTGTGATTCCTCCGACAATGGGGAAAACGGCGGTAACGGTAACTCCCAAATTGCCACTACCGACAGTGAGCCGTCAAAGGATGAATTGTCGGCAAAGGATTTTGAGAAAAAGCTAAACGGTGTTTCAAATATCACCTTTGTAACGGAAATTAAGGAGGACAAAAATGATTTGTCAATGTTCCCGTACCAAGGACTTGTTTCCTGCGTTATGGTGAGCAAGGATGATGTGAACATTGCCACATTTTTTGAGTTCGACAGCGATGAAAACGCAAAGAGAATCATTGAGGACTCCAAAAGGTCAAATTCCTCCGACTATACAGAAGAAACAGGAAAAAACTTTGACAAAATTCAGCAAGGCTCTGTTGTTATTGAACAGGTTGGCAAAACCGTTGTCACCATAACATCAGAGGACAAAACCGTTACAGACACAATTCTTGATGTGACAGGATATTAGTTTTATAGGCAAAAGTAGGAGCTATCTGCAAAACGCAGATAGCTCTTTTTTAAACTTCACAGAGTTATTATTTTACTTTATCTTATGCTGATTTGCCAAATCTTTTGTTTCCTTTTTAAGCCTTTCCTTAGCTTCTGTTACGGTTTCTCCGTCGTGGGTTAAGTAGCGGTCAACAAAACCGTCCTCAATTTTGGTGTATCCTCCAACCACGGCGTCACACATTTTGTTAAAACCCATTGTCACTTTTTCTGCTATTTTTTCATTTGCTTTTACCAGTTTTGATTTTGCCATTTTTACTTCCTCCTAATTTTCCTGTTGCCATAATCAGACCAAATATGAACACAAACAGGCATACAGCTATGCCGGTAAGGGTGTTCATTAACATAATTTCCTTTTGGTTCATTCCCCTAAAGGAAACAAGCATTGAGCGTTGAAGTGACATTATTGATACAACTGCGTCTGCACAGCTAATGTTGCGTATGGTTGTAAGCAGGGGAGAGCGGTGCTTGGCTGTTTTTACTGCATTTACAATGGCGATTGTAACCTTGTAGAATGTGTAGGTTGCAATGGTAATCATCACAATTTTACCGTTTTTGGTGGCTACCTCGTAAAAAATACTGTAATACACCGACCCTGACAGTACAAAGCTTAAAACAATAAGCATAACCCCCGGAAATCTCATTACAAAGATTTCCGGTTTTTCTGTCTTTTTTAGTATGCTCTTTCTCTCGTAAATAACGGCAGTAAAACGCATAACGGACAGAATAGTGTAGTATGCAAACATAGTTACAAACCAAAGAGAGCCGTACACAACACCCAAAATACCGTTATATAGTGCATAGCAAATATTCACAGCAAGGCTTGTAGTGGCAACAAACACAATGCGGTGCCGTCTGTTGTGGAATATAGTGTTCACTAAACTGTATTTTTTCAGAGAATTTTTTTATCTGTTCCTTGATTTTCATTATCAGACTTTAGATATTTCAGGTTATTCCTTAATTCCCTTAGTAATAGGTATAAGACACAGGAGAATTACAATGCCTATAAGCCCTACCAAAATACCTAAAACCATTTTGCTCCACACCATACAAAGGCACATTCCAACACCAAGAGCCAATGCGCCGGCAACTCCCACAAGGATGGTAATAAATGTTTTACCGTTAATCTTTATTGGCTTTTTGTGTTCCATTTTGCGCCAGATTAATACTGTGATAAATCCCAGCAAAATGCCGACACAGCCAAAAACAACACCGGGAACAAATGCATTCCACTCTGCAATCAGCGCCATACACATACCAATTGCAAACAAAACTCCGCTTACAGTTCCTAAAATCATTGATACAAAACTACTCTTTTTCATTTGTAAAAACCTCCAAGTCAAATTATTAAAACAACAGTTGTATGTTTAATGTAATTATAGTATAATTTATTCAAAGTACAAAAACAATCATCAATATTATGAAAAGTGTTGGGATAATGGAGGAATTTATGAATACGAAGAATAACAGTCGCAGGAGAGAATCACGCAAAAAAATAGAAACGGTGTTTTTTGAGTTAATTCAAACAAAAGAATTAAGTCAAATTTCCGTTTCTGATATATGCAAAAGGGCAGGACTTAACCGAACAACCTTTTATGCAAATTATGTAGATATTTTTGAGCTTGCCGATACTGTGCGGGAAACTCTTGAAAATAATATGAAAGAGCTTTACCGTGTGGATGTGGAAACAGGATGCAACAGCAATGACTACTTGCGACTTTTCCGCCATATTTACGAGAATCAAATGCTTTACAAAACCTATTTTAAGCTTGGGTATGACAATAACTACAAGATTGTACAATACGATACAAAACTTGCAGAAAAGCATTTTGACAACAAATTTATTGAATATCACTGCGAATTTTTTAAAAGCGGATTAAATTCCATTATTAAAATGTGGCTTGAAAAGGGATGTAAAGAATCTCCGGAGGATATGTACGAAATCATAAAGGCTGAATACCGTGGAAGAGAATCATTTAAGCTGTAATTATTGAATTTTTCTTCACCTCTCATTAGGAATTTATCAAATTATATATAAAATAAGGAGATGCATGATAAAGCATCTCCTAAAATTTTATAATATCAGTTGTTACATTGAGTCAGGACAGGTGATGTTGAACATTGTAAGGACATTTTTAATTACAGTTTTAACAGCCACACAAAGGTTCAACCTTGCCTGTGTCAGGGCTTCGTCCTCACCCTTTACCCTGCAAGCATTGTAGAATCTGTGGAACAGGTTTGCCAGGGTTGTAACATACCTTGTAATTTTTGTTGGGTCGTAGTCCTTGGCAGATGCAATAATCTCCTCCTCAAAGGATGCAAGGTGGTTGATAATGTCCCTTTCCTCGGGAGCGTTAAGTAGGGTTAATTCCTCTTTTGTGCAGGAACGAAGTGTGATTCCGTCCTTTTCCAAAGCCTTGATAATTGAGCAGATTCTTGCGTGGGCATACTGAACATAGTAAACAGGGTTTTGGTTGTCCTCCTTAACTGCAAGGTCAAGGTCAAAGTCCATCTGGCTGTTTGCCTCCCTTGTGTTAAACAGGAATCTTGCAGAGTCCACTGGTACCTCGTCCAGCAGGTCGGAAAGCTGAATTGCCTTGCCTGTACGCTTGCTCATCTTAACAAGCTCGCCGTTTCGCACCAGCTTAACAAGTTGCATCAAAACTACATCCAGCTTGTCACCGTTGTAGCCTATGGCGTCTATTGCACCCTTCATCCTCATAACATGACCGTGGTGGTCTGCACCCCAAACATCAATAAGGGTGTCAAAGCCTCTGTCAAATTTGTTTTTGTGATATGCAATGTCGGCGGTAAAGTATGTTGGGTTTCCGTTTTGACGGATAAGAACATCGTCCTTTAGCTCTAACTTGTCAATGTATTCCTGACTTTTGCCCTGGCTAAGGAGAATTTTGGTGCAAACCTCGGCATTTTTGTACCACACAGCACCCTCTTTTTCGTAGGTAAGTCCCTTTTCGGTCAATATGTCAACTACCTCTTTTACAGCACCGCTGTTGTGAAGCTCGCTTTCAAAGAACCACTTGTCATATGTGATTTTGTACTTAGCCATATCGGACTGCATTTTCTTAATGTTTCGTGGAAGTGCAAAGTCAACCAGTGCCTTTTTTCTATCCTCGGAAGAACAGTTTAGGAGCTTATCTCCGTTTTCATCTTTATAAAGGTTTGCAAGGTCGGTAATATCTCCGCCCTGATAACCGTCCTCAGGGAAAGGAACAGTTGAGTCGAAAATCTGTAAATATCTTGCCTCAAGGGAACAGGCGAATTTTTCAATTTGATTGCCGGCATCATTTACATAAAATTCACGCCATACATCATACCCTGCCTTGTCAAGGACAGATGCAAGACAGTCGCCTAAAGCACCGCCCCTTGCGTTACCCATATGCATAGGCCCTGTTGGGTTGGCAGAAACAAATTCAACCATAACCTTTTTGCCCTTGCCAAAGTCGCTTTGACCAAAGCTTTCCTTTTCTTCCTCAACCTCTTTCAGCACCATTGCGTAGTAGTCCGGGGATAAAAAGAAGTTGATAAAACCCGGACCTGCTGTTTCAAACTTGCTGAAAAGGGTGTTTTCAAGGTCTATGTTGTTTGTAATTGCCTGTGCGATTTTAAATGGTGGCATTCTAAAAGCCTTTGCAGACACCATAGCCGCATTTGTTGCAAGGTCGCCGTGGGATTTGTCGGCAGGTGTTTCAATTATAAAATCAGGAGCATCTCCCTGTGGAAGTTCTCCAAGGTCAATAGCCTTATTGATAGCGGATGTGATTACATCCTTCATTTGCTGTTTTGCTGTTTTAGCTGTTTTTGACATATCAATTTTCCTTTACTGTTAGAATAAAGCGGTTGTTGCTCACTGCCTGTCCGTTCAGGTCAAGGCTGTATGCAACCTCAAGTGTACCGCCTGTTTTATCAAGATTGTTTTGTAGCTTGGTGCAAAGGACACCAAACATCAGTTCACCCATTGGGGTCATATAGTGACACTTATGTAGCTTGTCCTTTTCAAGGTAAAGCCTTGTGGTATGCTCTGCTTCCCTTAAAATAGAAACCTTTGTGTCACCAATGGATTTTATAGTGTTTAAAGAAAAGTCATCCTTGGTTTTGCTTTCCTCGGAAAACTCCTTGTACTGTACAATTTTTACTCCGTTTTCTTCGTAATACTCACCGGGGGCTGTAAAGGTCATTTCGTCCTTTTCTCCGTCAGCCTCTTGAGAAGCAAAAAGAGTGATTAGATATTTTTTGTCCATATCAGTACCTCTCTATATCAATTTGAGTTACGGAGTGTTCTATGTTTTGACCGAGAAAAATCTCCGCTACCTTTTCAAAGTTATCGGGAGTGTCGCTTACATAGAACTGACAGTTGCCCTCATTATTTTCCTTAGTCAGCAAGCCCTCTCGTTTAAGTACCTTTTTGGCATAGTAGGCGGTTTCCATTCCGCTGTCAATGAGGGTTACATCACTTCCCATAACCTCTTGGATTGCGTCCCTGAGTATTGGGTAGTGGGTACAGCCTAAAATTAAGGTGTCAACACCGTTTTCTCTCAGGGGTGCAAGGTACCTTTCAACGGTGAGATGTACTATTGGGTCGTCCTTGCTGATGAAACCGTTTTCTACAAGGGGAACAAACAGTGGACAGTCCTGTTCAAAAACCTTGATTTCCCTGTCCTCCTCTTGAAGTCTTGTTTTGTAGCTGTGACTTCCGATTGTTGCACTTGTGCCGATAACACCCACTCTTTTATTTTTAGTGGTTCTCACAGCGGTGTAAACGGTGGGGTTTACAACACCTGTGTAGGGAACACCAAGGGTATCCTTTAAGTCACCTGCAACAGAGGAAACAGTACCGCAGGCGGCTATTACCATCTTAACATTGTGCTTTAGCAGAAACCTTGCGTCCTGTACTGCGTATTTTTTGATTGTGTCGTTGCTTCGGTTGCCGTAGGGAACACGACCTGTGTCGCCAAAATAGACAATATCCTCCTGAGGTAAAACAGTCAACAGCTGTTTTACAGCGGTAAGCCCACCAAGCCCCGAATCAAAAACACCAATAGCTTTTCTTTCCATTTAGCTACACCCTAATCTAATATAAAACTAAAAATATTCTTATATTCTTCCTATATATATTACATACTTTTTCATTTTACCATATCCCGCCTGAACTTTCAAGAGTTATAAATGAGCCAGGGAAAAAGCACAGTAATATAAAAACCTTTGACAAAAGGGTACATACAAGGTATAATTGAGAGAACAGACTTGAAAGGATGATTATCGTGGCAGATAATATTTTGAATAAAGCCTTTGCTTTAATCAGCGAAAAGGTAGAAAAGGCTCTTTCTCAACAGGGATTTACAAAGCAGAATGTAGCCTCCGACAGCAGTGACGAGAAGGTTGCTCTGTTCTCAAACGACAGTATGGCATATTCTGTTGTTTACACAGGTGACAACAACCACCTTGTTTTGCGTTCCTGCGGTATGACAGACGAAGGCCCTGACAACGATTGGAAAAACCTTGCAACATGGCTCTTCGACCCTGACTCCGACACTATTGCAGACGCAGAGTCTATCGGTAAGGATTTCTTTGAAATGCTCACAGCCACAACACAGATTAAAAAGGTTCAGCAGGCAAAGAAAAAGAAGAAAAAGAACAAGGACGACGGCAACGCCGACCCTGAATTCTTGGCTAAGAGGTTTGTTTCATTGTTCCCTGAGCTAAAGGATGAAATCAAGTATGAGTCCGATAATTATTTTCCTTTCAGAGGTGTAACCTTTACAAAGACATCTATTGTACCAAGGGTGCAGGAGCTTGTTAAAAAGGGAAATAAAAAGGAACTGGAAAAGCTTGGCGTTCTCCTTTCCCGTCAGTACGGAAACGGTGACATTGACACACGCTCAATCATTACAATAGTTATTATAAATTCCCTTGATAAAGAGGGCTACGAAAAGCTTAGCAAGTATTTTGACGAGGAACTTCAAAAGTACTCTAAGGGTGCAAGAAGGTATAAAGGAAAGACAGTTAAGCCTGAAAAGGTTAAGAAGAAAAAGTCCTTTATGGCAGACACTCTTCAAAATCAGTAAAATCAGTAATTATCAAGGGGCAGAAATGCCCCTTTTGATTTATTTATAGCCTTTTCAAGCACATTTACAAAAATCGTCAAAAAAGTTTTGCGAAAACTGTTGACTGTTTCACACACTTGTGTTATAATCGAAAATACCTCGAATAGGGGTTTATTTTTTGTGCCCTAAAGAGGGAGGCTATATTATTCTAATAGGAATAATCGGGAGGTGCCGTTAATGAGAGTAAAAGTAACAATGGCCTGCACAGAGTGCAAACAGCGTAATTACAACACAATGAAAAACAAGAAAAACAATCCTGATAGACTTGAAATGAACAAGTACTGCAGATTCTGCAAAAAGCATACTCTGCACAAGGAAACAAAGTAATACGGAGGACAAGATATGGCTGAAAAGAGTAAGGCTTCAAAAAGTAAAGCCAAGAACAAAAAGAAAAATGTCTTTTCACGAATCATCTCTTACTTCCGTGCTTGCATTGGCGAGTGCAAGAAGATTAGCTGGCCCACATGGAAACAGACAACAAAGAACTTCGGTATCGTTGTTGCTGTTATCATCATCTGTGGTCTGATTATCTTCGGCATTGACAGAGGTCTTTATGCTTTGCTTGACCTCGTTTTGGAAACAGCCAATACTTAAGGCATAACTTTTAGAAAGAAGGTCAATTATGCCAGAAGCAAAGTGGTATGTTGTTCATACCTATTCAGGATATGAAAACAAGGTGGCATCAACACTTGTGACGACTGTTGAAAACCGTAATCTTCAAGATATGATTCTTGATGTTAAGGTTCCTACAGAAACAGTTGTTGAAGAAAAAGATGGCACACAAAAGGAAACAGAACACAAGCTGTATCCCGGATATGTTTTCATCAAGATGATTTACACAGACGAAACCTGGTATGTAGTCCGCAACATCAGAGGTTGTACAGGTTTTGTCGGCCCATCAAGTAAACCGGTGCCGTTAACAGAGGCTGAGGTTTACCGTATGGGAGTAGAAAAGAGAGTTGTTGAAGTTTCTTATGATGTTGGCGATCAGGTCAAGATTATCGACGGTCCACTTGAAGACTTTGTGGGTACTGTTGAAGAAATGGATATTGAAAAGGACTATGTAAGGGTTACTGTTTCTATGTTTGGAAGAGAAACCCCGGTTGAGCTTGAAATCGGTCAGGCTGAACTACTTACAGAAGACTGAGTATATAATAAGTTTTAACTATTATATAAAGAGGGATTTTGTGTCCCCAGTGGGAGGGCTAATGCCCACTATTAACCACGAATTAGGAGGAAAATAATTATGGCACAGAAGGTAATCGGCTACATTAAGCTTCAGATTCCTGCTGGTAAGGCTACACCAGCACCACCTGTTGGACCTGCACTTGGTCAGCACGGTGTAAACATCGTAGCATTCACAAAAGAATTTAACGAAAGAACACAAAAGGATGCCGGTCTTATTATACCTGTTGTTATCACAGTATATGCAGACCACAGCTTCACATTTGTAACTAAGACTCCACCAGCTGCTGTTCTTATCAAGAAGGCTCTTAACCTTAACAGTGGTTCAGGCGAACCTAACAAGAAGAAGGTTGGAAAAATCACAAAGGAACAGATTAAGGCTATCGCAGAACAGAAGATGCCTGACCTCAACGCTGCAACTCTTGAAACTGCTATGAGTATGATCGAGGGTACTTGCAGAAGTATGGGTGTTACAGTAGAAGAATAATTATTCCGGGTGGGAGGAAAATCCGTTTGACCACCTAATGATGGAGGATTAATATGAAACACGGTAAGAATTATGTTGATAGCAAAAAGCTAATCGACAAGAATAAATTATATGAAACAAAGGAAGCTCTCGACCTTTGCCTTCAGACAGCTAAGGCAAAGTTTGACGAAACTATTGAGCTTCACATCAGATTAGGCGTTGACTCCCGTCATGCTGACCAGCAGGTTCGTGGCGCTATCGTTCTCCCTAACGGAACAGGTAAGGATGTTAAGGTTCTTGCTATCTGTAAGGGTGAAAACGAAAAGCTTGCTAAGGAAGCAGGTGCAGACTTCGTTGGAGCAGAGGATATGACACAGAAAATCCAGCAGGAAAACTGGATGGACTTTGATGTTCTCGTTACAACACCTGATTGCATGGGTCTTGTTGGTCGTCTTGGTAGAATCCTGGGACCTCGTGGACTTATGCCAAACCCAAAGGCCGGTACAGTTACACCTGACATTGCTAAGGCTATCAAAGAGGCTAAGGCCGGTAAGATTGAGTACCGTCTTGACAAAACAAATATCATCCACTGCCCAATCGGTAAGAAGAGCTTCGGCACAGACAAGCTTGCCGAAAACCTTGAAACTCTTATGGAAGCAGTTGTTAAGGCTAAGCCTGCTGCTGCAAAGGGTCAGTACATCAAGTCCGTTGCTGTTACATCAACAATGGGCCCCGGTGTTAAGATGATTACTGCCAAGTATGGCAACTAATTTAATTAGGTATTAACTTTAGTTAATATAAAATAATCGCTGTTCTAAAGACAGCAGGTGCGTTTTGCATAAGTATTTTACGCCTGCCGAGGAAGAAGCTAAAAATTACTTTGTAATTATTACTGCCTCTCCTCGGGAAACCAAGGAGAGGTTTTCTTTTGAACTGCGTATAAAAAACATACGGAGGTGACAAATTTGCCAAGTGAGAAGGTTTTAGAAGCTAAAAAAGCTTTAGTAGCAGAGCTTGCTGAAAGACTTAAGGCTTCTGTTTCCGGTATTGTAGTTAACTACGAGGGTATCAATGTTGCTGATGATACAGCAATGAGAAAAGAACTTCGTGAGTGTGATGTTAAGTACACTGTTGTTAAGAATACAATGTTGGGCAGAGCTTGTGAGGCTGCAGGTCTTGCAGGTCTTGAGGATGTACTTTCAGGTACAACAGCTATCGCAACAAGCGAAACTGACTATGCCGGTGCTGCAAGAATTTTGAGCAAGTATGCTAAGTCACACGAGGGATTTGCTATTAAGAGTGGTTTCCTTGACGGTGAAGTTATTGATATGGACAAGATTGACGCCCTTTCAAAGCTTCCTACAAGAGAAGTACTCCTCGCAAATGTTCTTGGTGCATTCCAGGCACCTATCGCATCCTTTGCAAGAGGTGTTCAGGCTATCGTTGACAAGGGCGGCGTTGAGGCTTGCCTTGCTGACAAAGAAAACGCAGAGGCTCCTGCTGAAGAAGCAGAGGCACCTGCAGAAGAAACAGCAGAGTAATTTCTGCAAATTAACTTAAATTATTATTATTTTATTTTGGAGGTATATAAAAATGGCTAGTGAAAAGATTACTGCTATCATTGAAGAATTAAAGACTCTTACAGTTCTTGAACTTTCTGATCTCGTTCATGCTGTAGAAGATGAATTTGGTGTATCCGCTGCTGCTGCTGTTGCAGTTGCAGGTCCTGCTGCAGGTGAGGCTGCTGCTGAAGAAAAGACAGAATTTGATGTTGTTCTTAAGTCTGCTGGTTCAAGCAAAATCAACGTTATCAAGGCTGTTCGTGAAATCACAGGTCTTGGTCTTAAGGAAGCAAAGGCTCTTGTTGACGGCGCACCTAAGACAGTTAAGGAAGCTGTTTCTAAGGACGACGCTGAAGCAATGAAGGCTAAGCTTGAAGAAGTTGGCGCAGAGATCGAACTTAAGTAATTTATACTTAACTGAATTTAGCTAACATATTAGAGGCTGTTTTGTACAGTCTCTAATTTTTTTGGGAAATTTTAGAATTATGTGTCGAAAAGATATTTTTTATGTTATAATATCCTTGGTGATAAATTTTGAAAACTTTTTTAAAGATATTAAGAGTCTTTGTGACTCTTTTGTGTGTATTGTTTTTTCTTTGGTTTACCCTACCTATGTTTAAGCGTATCATATGCCTTGGCAACATTGTAGGTGTTTTGATAACGGCTTTTGTATTTTGCCGGGTTGTATTCACAGGTTTCTTTGAAAAAATAAGGGAAAAGGCTTTTTGCAAAAAACGTACAAAAATTCTCTGGCGGATTTGTCAGGCGGGAATCGCCTGTTTTGTTTGCTATGCAATAATTATTTCAGGTGTGATGGTTTATGCGTCCTACCGTATGCCACAAGAAGGCTCTACTGTAATTACACTTGGTGCTATGGTGCGTCCTAACGGAACTCCAAGCGGTAGCCTTTGGCACAGAATTAATGCCTGTTATGATTATCTTGCAGAAAATGAAAATTCAGTTGCTGTGCTTTCCGGCGGTAAGGGTGAAAACGAGCCAATGAGTGAAGCACAGTGTATGTATGATTATCTTGTGGATATGGGCATTGATAAGGAAAGGCTGATTATTGAGGATAAATCCGAAAATACCGAGGCTAACATCAAAAATTCCTATAAGATAATTGAGGAAAATAACCTAAATAAAAATGTAGCAATAGCAACCGACAGCTACCACCAGCTCAGGGCAAAAATAATCGCTCGCCGTATGGGAGTTACGGAAAACGTAGGTGCGGTTAATTCTGACAGTCCTTTGTCTGTATTCCCCACCTATTGGGTTAGGGAGTGGTTTGCAATACCTGTTGAGCTTATAAAGTAATATTCATTTGGGTATAACTATATTGGAAGGATAAGGAATGAAAATGGTGAAGAAGTTAATTTGTGCTTTAATGTGTGTGACATTAATGTGGCTGTCGTCAAGTATAGCCTATGCCGAAACAACAGAAGATGAGCTTGTTGTCCTTGGGGACTCCATTGCGGCAGGCTATGGAATTGAAAACCCTGAGGACACCTACGGTTACCTTGTATCCTCCGAGAGAGATTTTATGCTTTCAAATTATGCAGTTAGCGGAGATACAACAACAGACCTTTTACAGCTTATTGAAAAGAACAGACAGGTGAAAAATCATCTTAAAACAGCAGAAACCGTCGTAATCTCAATAGGAGGAAACGATTTTCTTCACCTTGGTTACGAGTCCTCAATAACTGAACTTGCAGAGATTATTTCCAGCGGAAAAGACAGCAAAATTATTCAAAATCTGCTGAAAACAGTTAAGAGTAACATAAGGACAATTCACGAGAGTATAAGGGAGCTTAACCCAAAGGCAAAGATAGTTTTGCAGACGGTTTACAATCCCTTTTTAGGTCAAAGTGACAAGCTGACACAGCTGTTAAATCAGCTTGTGGAGCTTTTCAGACAGGACTACATTGATATTTATAATGATGAGGCAGATACAGACGCAAATATGGTAATCGCCGATGTGGAAAAGTGTTTCCGTGAATATTACGAAAAGACAAAGAACACCAGCCTTGTGCAAAGTGACTTTATACATCCCTCAGTCAAGGGACACAGAATGATAGCAGACCAAGTTGAAATAGCAATGGACGATGTCCACAGGGCGGAGTGGTCAACAGTAGAAAAATCAGCAAACGCCCTTGTACGCTTGGCTGAAAGAATGTTTGAATAAATTTCTTTCCTCTATGGACTTTTTTCATAGAGGATTTATTTTGCCCAAAATCCTGTGAAAAGAAAAGTATTCACTGTGTTTTCATAAAATGCTAATACAGAATTATGTTTATTTTTCTTTATCGTATAATAATAGAAATATGAAAAGGGGCATTTTGTTGATAAAAAAGTTTTTTGCCTTACTACTAATTTTCAGTATTGCTTTGGGGTGCACAGCCTGTTTTACAAAGGAAGATAACAACACTTCTACAAAAACAGAAACAACCTCGCCTTTTGTAGAGGAGGACGACAGCTTTACTGACATTGATATTAAGGATGAGGAAAAAAGTGAATATTACACCCCTGTGGACATTACCATAGGGTACGACAGCCTTGAAACTGAGGATCAGAGGAATTGTTACAAAAGTCTTGTGGAAAGTGTAAATGAGGTTTCTGACGAGGTTATGGACAACGGCAACTACCCTTGCAAGCTGGTGACCTTGGAGGATGTGGTGCTGACACAGTCGGAAATTAGGCTTGTGCTTGCGGCTGTTAAGATGGATAACCCCATGCTGTTTTGGCTTACCGATAACTTTGGTTACAGCAATACAAACGGTTACACGGCAATTCAGCTGTACAGCTACGAAACTCCCGAAAAAATCAGTTCAATGCAAAACAAACTGATGAAAAAGGTGAACAAGTTTGTCACATCTGTTGATTCGGGACTTGGTGAATATGAAAGGGAGTTACTCGCCCACGATAAGGTTATTGAAAGCTGTGAATATGCCGACAATGTTAAAAAAGCAGAGGACGATTACCTTGCATTTACACCTTACGGAGTGCTTGTTAAGGGAAGTGCTGTTTGTGAGGGATATGCAAAGTGCTTTCAGTACTTTTTGTCACAGTTGGAAATCAAAAACGTAACTATCCTTGGCAAGGGAAGTAAGGAACTTCATATGTGGAACGCCGTCCTTATTGAGGACAACTGGTACTATGTTGACCCAAGCTGGGATGACGGCAAGGCTTATGAAAAATATGATTATTTCAACATTACCACAGATGTTCTTTTAAATGACCACACAATAAGCGGGGAATACAGCAGTTATTCAAGTGATGAAATTTGCGGAGCAAATGGAGAAGATGCTGTTAACTTCAATCTGTTTATTCCTGAGTGTTACAGTAATGACTATAATTATTATGTAAAGAGCGCAGGTCATTTTACCGATTTGTACAGCTATGATAACCCCGATATGGTGAATTTGCTTTATGACTGTGCAAACCGCAAGGATAAGTATTTTCACATATATATAGACCCTCTGTATCTTGAATTTACCAACGCAGTTGACCAGCTTTTCAGCACCGGTGACCAACTGTTCTTCACATATATAGACACAGTAAACTCTATGTATCCAAACAACTATATCGACAAGGATAATATCTACATTGTAAAAAAAGAAAAGCTGTCGGTTGTTACAGTAAAGCTTAGTTATCAATAAAAATTAATTTTAGGAGGAAGTATGAAGTACGACGCACAAAAGTTTTTGGTTATTAAAAACGAAGAAATTGCAACGGGAATTTTTGATATGTGGGTTGAAAATCCTACCCTGTCATCCATAGCAAAACCCGGTCAGTTTGCACATATTCTTGTACCGGGCAAAACCCTGAGAAGACCTATTTCCATATGTGACGCTGACAAATCCTGCCTTAGACTTGTGTATCAGGTCAAGGGTGAGGGAACAGAAATCCTCTCCACAATAAAAAAGGGTGAATATCTTGACATTATCGCCCCACTTGGAAAGGGATTTGATATTAAGGAGGACAAAAAGTACTGCTTTATCGGTGGTGGTATCGGTGTACCGCCAATGCTGTACGCATCAAAAATGAAGGAAAAGCCGGTGGTTATCACAGGATTTAGGAACAAAGACCTTGTTATTCTCCAAAGTGATTTTAGGAAGGACAACTGTGAGCTTTACCTCACCACAGACGACGGCACAGCAGGTGAAAAGGCATTTGTTACAGATGTTCTTAAGAGAAAGCTGGGTGACATTGACGAGGTTTGTGCCTGTGGCCCTACACCAATGCTAAAGGCAATAGCAGAAATTTGTAACGATAATGGTGTTCCTTGTCAAATCAGCCTTGAGGAGCGTATGGGTTGCGGAATAGGCGCTTGTCTTGTATGCGCCTGTGCGGTAAAAAGAAATGACGGAACAGAGGACTATGTTCATGTTTGCAAGGACGGTCCTGTTTTTGACAGCAAAGAGGTGATTTTCTAATGGCAGATTTATCAGTAAATGTAGCAGGTGTTCAGTTTAACAGCCCTTTGATTGCCGCATCAGGCACATTCGGATTTGGCCACGAGTACAGCGAATTTTTTGACCTTTCAACACTTGGAGGAATTTCCTGCAAGGGAATTACCCTAAAGAAGAGGCTGGGAAACCCTCCTCCACGAATTGCGGAAACACCAAGCGGAATTATCAACGCTGTAGGTTTGCAAAACCCCGGTGTTGACCACTTTATAGAAAAGGATTTGCCTTGGCTAAAGGAACAGGGTACTGTAATTATTGCAAATATTGCAGGTAACACCCGTGACGAATACTGCAAAATGGCAGAAAAGCTTAGCAGTACCAATGTTGATATGATTGAGCTTAACATAAGCTGTCCCAATGTTAAAAGCGGTGGTGTGCAGTTTGGCACATCCTGTGAAAGTGTTGGAGCAATTACAAAGGCTGTGAGAGAATATTGCAAAAAGCCTTTGATTGTAAAGCTAAGTCCTAATGTAACAGATATTGCAGAGATTGCAAAGTCGGCAGAGGCAAACGGTGCAGACGCTATTTCTATGATAAACACCCTAACAGGAATGAGGATTGACATAGAAACAGGTCGCCCAATTATCCGCAACAACACCGGCGGACTTTCCGGCCCGGCTATTTTCCCTGTGGCTGTGAGAATGGTTTGGCAGGTTGCAAATGCCGTTAAAATTCCAATCATAGGAATGGGCGGAATTTCAAAATGGCAGGACGCAATAGAAATGCTTATGGCTGGTGCAACAGCACTACAGATAGGCACCTGTATGTTCACAGACCCTTACGCACCTGTTAAGATTAACAAGGGAATTTCCGAATATATGGACAAAAAGGGTATTAAGTCATTAAGTGAAATTACAGGCTCAATTAAGCCTTGGTAAAATCATTGTTTCCCTAAGTATAAGTAACTGTAAAATCATCATAATAATATTGGTGATTTTATGTTAGTAATAAAAACTATAATACTCACATTCCTGTCCATCAGTGTGCTTTTTATCCTTGCAAAGCTGATGGGCAACAAGCAAATTTCCCAGCTTTCCACCTTTGACTATATCAACGGTATCACCATAGGCTCAATAGCGGCGGAGCTTTCTACATCTGACTGGAAAAATTTTGCTGAGCCTTTAACCGCTATGATAATCTACGGTATGGCGGCTGTGATTATTTCCTACCTATCCTTAACCACTATGCCCATCAGGAGATTTTTTTCCGGCAAAACCACAGTTATTTACGACAACGGCAAGTTTTACAAGAAAAATCTGAAAAAATGTAAGCTGGATGTAGGGGAATTTCTCACGTTACTGAGAAGTCAGGGCTACTTTAATATCAAGGAAATTGAAAGTGCCTTTTTGGAAAGTAACGGAATGATAAGCGTCCTCCCCAAAAGTGACAAAAAGCCTATGACACCCTATGATATGGGTATGAAGCCTACAAAGGCAAAGGCAGAGCCTATTGTTGTTATGGACGGAAAAGCACTTTACAAAAACCTAAAGCTGTGTGGCAAGGACGAACAGTGGCTTATGTCAAAGCTAAAGGACAACGGAGTTAAGCTTGAGAATGTGTTTATTGCACAAACCGACGGAGAAAACGAACTTTCTGTCTATGTGGATACCACTAAGGCAGACACTAACGACAGATTTCAGTAGCGAAAGGAAAACCTATGGTTATTATGGCTGTGGATTTGGGAAAAGCAAGGACAGGTATTGCTATTTGCGACAAAACAGAGCTTTTGGCGTCACCCCTTACCCAAATCAATGAATACAACAGAGAAAAACTCCTTGACAAAATTTCTGACCTTGCAAAGGAAAAGAGGGCGGAGCTTTTGGTGGTGGGTCTGCCTAAAAATATGGATGGAAGTGAGGGGGAGTCTGCAAAGAACGCAAGGAGCTTTGCGGATGAGCTTGCAGAAAAAACAGGACTGCCTGTTGATATGCAGGACGAACGAGGCACAACTATCACAGCCCATAATTACCTTAACGCCACCGACACCAGGGGAAAAAAGAGGAAGTCCGTGGTGGACGCTGTGGCGGCAACCATAATACTTGAGGACTACCTAAACCGAAAACACAATTCAAAGTAAGAGAATTTGTTAAAAATTTGTCAATTAATATACAAAATGAATTTATTTAGGACAAAATTTGCACAATTTTAGGATTGATTTCCTGTTGTTTTGGTAGTATAATGTTATTATGCAATCTATATAATTTATTGTTGCATAATTGGAGAGAATTTAAGGAGGACAAGCATATGTCAACAAAAGCTAATTACAAAACAGAAGAAATTGGCGCAGGTAAAGTTGGTTTTTCAAAGACAAGATCTATCATTGAAACAGCTTTCTACGGCAACAATGTTATTCCTGTAAACACACTAAAGGAAGCATATAATCTTGCAAAGAATTCACCCGGAACAATCGTAACTGATCTCCCGGTTTACAGAGGAGAGGAGTTCGGTCTTGACAGAGATGCCAAGGTACTTTTGATGAATGACGGTGCTGTAACAGGCCGTTATGCAGCTGCTCGCCGTATCAAGGGCGAACCGGGCGTTGATGATACAAAGCTTGACAAGGTTGTTATGGACGCTGTCTATAAGACAAGATTCAGAAAGATGTATCACGCAACAGTTTTCGTTGGTCTTGACCCTGAATTTATGGTTAAGGCTCACCTTCTCATTCCTGAGGGTGAAGAAAACCTTATGTATTCCTGGATGCTCAACTTCCAGTATATGTCTGACGAATATGTAAAGATGTACAAGAATTCCAAGGCTGTAGGCGACGGCAAAGAGGCTGACATCTACATCTTCTCCGACCCACAGTGGGCACCAACAGAAAGCCCTGATGTTGATTACAGCTGTCTTAGCGACCCACTTACACTTTGCTACTTTGATACAGAGGCTAACTGTGCAGCTATCCTTGGTATGAAGTACTTTGGTGAGCATAAGAAGGGTACACTTACAATGGCTTGGGCTATTGCAAACAGAAACGGTTACGCTTCCTGCCACGGCGGTCAGAAGGAATATCTCCTTGACGGCGACAAGAAGTTTGTTGCTTCCGTATATGGTCTTTCAGGCTCAGGTAAGTCAACACTTACACACGCAAAGCACGGTGGCAAGTATGAGATTAAGGTTCTTCACGATGATGCATTTATCATCAACACAGACACCTGTGCATCTATCGCACTTGAGCCAACCTACTTTGACAAGACTGCCGACTATCCTGCAGGTTGCCCTGACAACAAGTATCTTCTCACTTGTCAGAACTGCGGTGCTACAATTGACGAGGACGGCAAGGTTCAGCTTGTAACTGAGGATATCCGTAACGGTAACGGCCGTGCTATCAAGTCCAAGCTCTGGTCACCAAACAGAGTTGACAAGATTGATGCTCCTGTTAACGCTATCTTCTGGATTATGAAGGACCCAACAATCCCACCTGTTGTTAAGCTAAAGGGTGCTTCCCTTGCTTCTGTAATGGGTGCAACACTTGCTACAAAGACTTCTACTGCTGAAAGAGTTAAGGCCGGTACAGACCTTAACGCACTTAGAATTGTTCCTTATGCTAACCCATTCAGAACATACCCACTTAAGAACGACTATGAGAAGTTCAAGAAGCTTGTTGAAGAAAAGAATGTAGACTGCTACATCATCAACACAGGCGACTTTATGGGTAAGAAGGTTAAGCCTGCCGATACACTTGGTATTCTTGAAACAATCGTTGAGGGTAAAGCTGAGTTTAAGCCTTGGGGTCCATTCTCCGACATCGAGATTATGGACTGGGAAGGCTTTGAGGTTAATATGGATGACCCTGATTACAAGGCTGCTCTTAAGGACGCTATGCAGAATCGTGTAAACGCTGTTGAAGGCTTTGCTACAAAGAAGGAAGGCTACGACAAGCTTCCTGACGAGGCTCTTGAGGCTGTTAAGAAGGTTGTTTCCGAGCTGGAATAATCCTTTAGCACTTAAATTAGTTCTAATAATTTGGCGGTTGTCCTGTGGCAACCGCCTTTCTGTTTTGGGGGATTTATTGTGAAAAAAATCTTGTCATTAATACTTTTTATCCTGATAATATTTGCCGGATGCAGTGAGCCACAGGAAAATAAAGAAACAACAAAACCCACAACCGCAACTACAGTACCTGTAAACCCTGAAATGACAAAGGAGTTGGATTTGGCACTTAACAATGTTAACTTTAAAGGTGTTGCCTGTATTTACAGCAACGGAAATAAGATTTACGAAGGTTGCAAGGGTTATGCCGACTTGGATAAAAAAGTAAAGAACAATTCTCAAGCTACATACAGAATAGGCTCCTTGTCAAAACAGTTTACCGCAGTTTGTATAGGTATTCTTTACGAAAAGGGCGAAATTTCACTTGACCAAAAATTGTGGGATTTTTACCCTGAGTGTAAATACGGAAATGATGTAACAATTAAATCCTTGCTTAATATGACAGCCGGAATTCCCGATTACTCCTGCTCACGAGAAGAAAATATTCAGTATTCAAATGATGATTTGGGTTTTGAGATTTCCCCTTCCTCTAAGGAAGATAACATTAAAAATATTGAGGAATTCATTTTAAACCAAACTCCCCAAAAGGCGGAAAAGGGTAGCTACGAGTACAGCAACAGCAACTACTTTCTCCTCGGCAGAATTATAGAAAAGATAAGTAACACGGATTACGAAACTTTTGTTAAGGAGAATATTTTACAACCTCTGAATATGAAAAACACTTCCTTTGAACAGATAGACCTGACATCAACAGGCTACTACAGGGGTGTAAATGAATTTGAAGTTTTAAAGGAATTTAATCAGGAATGGACTCTCTATCCAGGGGCATTTTTCGCAAATGCGGATATGATTTCCTCTGTTGATGATTTGTTTAGGTGGTATTCTGCCCTTAAAAACAATGAGATAATCAGCCAAAACACCTTTGATATTCTCACCCAAAACAGCGGTTCAGGCTTTGGTATGGGGATGATCACCGACAACCCTATAGTATACTTTATTAACGGCCACATAGGTGCATATACATCTTTTTTAGGCTTTTCAAAGACAGATGATTTTGCTGTGATAACCCTAAGTAACCATTTTAGTGATGATGTAAATTTCAACAATATCGGTGTAAAACTGGGGAATATTGCAATGAAATATCAAAAGCAGTAACCCTGTTGACATATTTTGCACTTAAATTTATAATGAAATAAGATAATACATCTTGGAGGTTATTATGGATTTTTTTACTGTAATTAAGGAAAGAAGAAGTGTTCGTAAGTATAAAGAAAACGCACCTGTTGAAAGGTCTGTTGTTGAAGAAATTTTAAGGGACGCACAGCTTGCTCCATCTTGGAAAAATTCACAGACTGCCCGTTATTATGTGGTTATGGGGGAAGAAAAGCTGAAGAGCGTCAAAGCAAATTGCCTTATGGAATACAACCAGAAGAATTGTCGGTTTGCGCCTGTTTTGATTGTCACAACCTATGTAAAAAATGTTGCAGGCTTTGAAAAGGACGGAACTCCAACAAATGAGTTTGGCAACGGCTGGGGCGCATATGACCTTGGACTACAAAACGAAAATTTGGTTTTATCCGCAAGGGCAAGGGGACTTGACACCCTTGTAATGGGTATTCGCAAGGCTGACAAGCTCCGTGAAGAGCTTTCAATTCCCCAAGATGAAGAAGTAGTTTCAGTTATCTCCTTGGGTTACAGGGATATTGAACCTCAAATGCCAAAGAGAAAAGACCTTTCGGAAATTGCAAAGTTTTTTTGATTAGCATATTTATATGTTTATTTGACTGTCACAGTGTGGCAGTCTTTTTTTGCATTCAAAACGCTAAAATTTTTCAAAATTTTTCAAAAAAATTTCCCACAATGCAATTATTGCATTGATAACATTAAAAAATATCCCTACAATTATTGGTGTCCTCAAAAAAATATAAAAAATAAAATAAAAAATATCCTGCACGAGGACAAGCAATAAAATAATAAATAATTCAGAGAGGTTTTATGGAAGGAGAAATTATCGTTGCCCTTGTAACCTTCGCAGGTTCGGCAATCGGCACTATCGGCGGTATTCTTGCCACCAACAAGCTGATGTCCTACCGCATTGAACAGCTTGAAAAAAAGGTTGACAAACACAACCGAGTTGTAGAGCGAATGTATGAGGCTGAAAAGAAAATTTCTGTAATTTCGGAAGAAATCAAGGTTGTAAATCATAGAATTAAAGGAATTGAACATTTGGGAGGTAAGTAGGATGAAAAACTATAAGAAATGGCTCAGATGTGCAGGCGTAAGGGCGATTAAGACGGTTGCTCAAACAGCAGTGTCAACAATCGGTGTGTCTGCTGTAATGTCAGAGGTAAACTGGCTTGCGGTTTGTTCTGCATCTCTTCTTGCAGGAATACTTTCCCTGCTCACATCTATTAGCGGTCTGCCTGAAATCAAGGGGGATGACTTAATTGACCGGTAGGGGAATAGATGTCAGCAGATGGAATGGGCTTGTTAATTACAAGGCTGTAAAGTCCGTTGGAATTGACTATGTTATTATTCAAAGCGGTTACGGAATGGAAACAAGTCAAAAGGACCCGTATTTTGAGGAAAACTACAAAAGGGCAAAGTCGGCAGGACTGAAAATCGGTATTTACCATTACAGCTATGCAAGGTCTGTTGCCGAGGCAAAAAGGGAGGCTAAGGTGTGCCTTAGCATTATCAAGGGGAAAACCCTTGATTTGCCTGTTTATATTGATATGGAGGAGGATTCACTTTCATATATAGGCAAAAGCACCCTTACAAAAATTGCAGAAGAATTTTGCACCGTAATCAAAAAAGCAGGCTACACCGCCGGTGTGTACGCCAATGCAAATTGGTTTAGAAATTTCCTTGACTATCAAGGACTAAGAAAGAAATACTCCATTTGGCTTGCTCAGTACGGAAGCAAAAAAGACTTTGAGTGTGACATCTGGCAGTACAGCGACAGCGGAAGAATCAAGGAAAATGCCTGTAACTTTGATATGAACTATGTTTACAAAACACCTGAAGTCAAGGTAAAGCTGACGAAAAATTCAGGACTTTACCCATATCCCTACAACGACCCTGTGGGAAAAACAAGCGTACCTGTCTTAACCCTTAAAAAGGGAGCAACAGTTCAGTGGATTAGTGACGATAAGTACGGATGGTCAAAGGTTAAGTATAAGGGCAAGGAATACTACATTGTAAACAGCCACCTTGCACGAAAAGACCTTTCCTCTTACCCAAAGGAAATTCTAAAGAGGGACACAAAGGTGTATGTTGAAAGGAAAGGCAGACTTGTAAAAGCCAAAATACTGAAAAAGGGAACAAAAGTAAATGTTCTCTGTACTATTCTAAAGGGCAGATACAAAGGCTATGATTACCTTGGAAAAGGAAAAAACAGATATTACAGAAAGTAAACCGGGCAGGCAGGGGAATATCCCTTGCCTGTTTTTTTCAAAAGAACAGTATTTTACAGTCGGAAGGACCGCCCATATTTGGACGGTCCTTCTTCAGGCTTACTTTTACTTTTTACTCTTTGTTTTACTCTTTACTTTTTGGGGCTTATTTTACAGAGTTTTCGTAGCTTTCAATCATCTTTTTAACCATATTACCGCCGATTTGACCAGCCTGACGAGAGGTAAGGTCACCGTTGTAGCCGTCCTTAAGGGTTACGCCTACTTCTGAAGCTGCTTCCATCTTAAGTCTGTTAAGTGCAGCCTTTGCCTGTGGTACATTAATCTGATTACTTGAGTTTGACATATTAAATTCCTTTCTTTTCAGCACCTGCATCAGGGGGACCTCTTTATGATTCTGTATGCTACATTGCATAAATTTGTCCATTGGTGCAACACTACTGAATGTTTCTTTTATCTTTATATCAAGCAACGATTTCTCGTTGCAATAGTATTGTGTGGATTTAAACACAAAATATTAAATGTAAAATCTGCTTTGTTTTTTGTAAAAATATGGACAAAAAAATGGAAAAAGCGAGTTGCAAAAAGCAACCCGCCATACTATTAGCTTATATATTGTCTTTTAAAAAAGATTGTTTACCTTTGCGTGATTTTTTATAGCCTCAAAGGTTTCGTCACTTATGTCATGCTCAATTTTACAGGCGTCTGCGTCTGCAACCTCTTTGCTGACTCCTAACTTTTCAAAAAAAGCAGAAAGTGTTGTGTGCCTGTCGTATGTCTTTTCTGCAACCTCTTTGCCAAGCTCTGTGAGTTTTAGGTGTCCTTCATTGTCGGAGGTAACATAACCGCCGTCCTTTAAAAGACTCATAGCCTTGCTTACACTTGGCTTGGAATATCCCATATATTCCCCCACATCAATAGCACGAACAAAGGGATTTTTTTTGCTGAGAATGTATATTGTTTCAAGGTACATTTCGCCTGATTCCTTCAACTGCATAATGTAACCTCCCTGTGAAAAGCTTTATTATTAATTATTTTAACATATTATATGTCTATATGCAAATTTAAAGTTTTAAAATAGATTTATTAGGTATTTAACTTGCACAAGCGGTCTGTATTTTGTACAATAAAAGAAAAGGGGGCATAAAAATGAACCTGTGTGAAATTGTAGAAAGATTAAACAGCAATAACGATTTGACGGATGAGGAGCTTATTTTTCTTATTAAGAATAATAACAGTGACTCTGACAGCCTGTTACAAAAATATGCACAAAAAATGTCCCAAAAATTTTTTGGAAAAAATATCTATTTGCGTGGACTTATTGAATTTACAAATTATTGCAAAAACGATTGCTACTATTGCGGTATTCGCCGTAGCAATCAAAACGCCCAAAGATACAGACTTAGTAAGGAAGAAATACTCAGTTGTTGTGAAATGGGATATAGCCTTGGATTTAGAACTTTTGTCCTGCAAGGAGGAGAGGACGGATATTTCACTGACGATATGATATGCAGTATTGTCTATGAAATACATAGCAAATACCCGGACTGTGCCATTACCTTGTCATTAGGGGAAAGGAGCAAAGAAAGCTACAAAAGCTTTTTTGAAAATGGTGCCGACAGATATTTATTAAGGCAGGAAACCTCATCGAAAAGTCACTATGAATTTCTCCATCCAAAGGAGATGTCATTTCAAAACAGACAGCGGTGCCTTTATGATTTAAGGGAGATTGGCTATCAGGTTGGGTGCGGATTTATGGTGGGTTCGCCAAACCAAAAGGCAGAGGATTTGGTTAAGGATTTGCGTTTTATGCAGGAACTAAAGCCTCATATGATTGGCATTGGCCCCTATGTTCCCCACAAGGATACACCCTTTGCCCACTACGAAAGGGGAAATCTTGAACTGACGCTTAAAATGCTGGGGATAATTAGGCTGATGTTTAAGGATGTCTTGCTACCGGCAACAACCTCCTTGGGAACAATCCATCCCAAGGGCAGAGAAATGGGAATACTTCACGGTGCAAATGTGGTAATGCCTAACCTTTCACCCCTAAATGTGAGAAAAAAATATATGCTCTATGACGGAAAAATCTGCACCGGAGATGAATCGGCACAGTGCAGAATTTGCCTTGAAAAAAGACTAAACAGCATAGGCTACAAGGTGCTTATGTCAAGGGGCGACCACCCGGATTTTACAAAATAAAACAGTTCATAATTTTGTCATTTATTTTGAATGACCTTACAAATAAGTTCTATTTTGTAACGAGCAATTTCGTAAATATGCACAAAAAATACATTTTTTTGTTATGAATAAAATCAATAGTCATTGAGTATATTTTGATATATAATAGTAGTGGATATATGTATCTTACTATGTCTGATAACAAAATTCCCTAAAGGATTTTTGTTTAGCATTAACTGAATATTTGTCACAATACGACAGTGGTCATATGTTATTATGCTTAATACGGGATTTTTCGTATGAATTTTATTATACTGGAGGAATAATATGAAGTTACCTAAAAAAGAAGTAGTGGCTATGCTTCTTGCAGGTGGACAAGGCTCTCGACTTGGAGTGTTGACCAAAAAGATAGCCAAACCCGCTGTGCCTTTCGGCGGTAAATACAGAATAATTGACTTCCCATTGTCAAACTGCACCAACTCGGGTATCGAGGCAGTTGGTGTTCTTACTCAGTATCAGCCATTGGTGCTTAATGAGTACATAGGCAACGGACAACCTTGGGAACTTGACGGTATGCATGCAGGTGTTACCTGCCTTAGCCCCTATGAGTCCAAAAAAGGCTCTGAATGGTATTCAGGTACAGCCAATGCCATCTATCAAAACATCAGTTTTATCGAAAGATACAACCCGGAATATGTTGTAATTCTTTCCGGTGACCATATCTACAAAATGGACTATGCAGATATGGTAAAATTCCACAAGGAGCATGACGCAGCCTGTACTATTGCGGTTATTGATGTACCCCTTGAAGAGGCATCTCGATTTGGAATACTCAATACTAACGAGGACGGCTCAATCTATGAATTTGACGAAAAGCCTGAGCATCCAAAAAGCACAAATGCATCTATGGGTATCTATGTTTTCAGTTGGCAAAAGCTTAAAAAGTACCTCATTGAGGATGCAGAAAATGAAAGCAGCAGTAACGATTTTGGTAAGGATGTTCTTCCTGCAATGCTTAATGCAGGGGAGAGAATGTTTGCATATCCATTTGAGGGCTACTGGAAGGATGTAGGTACTGTTGAGTCCCTTTGGAACGCAAATATGGATTTGCTTGATCCTAATCTTACACTTGATTTAAGGGATATATATTCCAAGAATCCAATGTTGCCTCCTCATTATGTTTCAGAGGACGCAGATGTTAAAAATTCCAACGTTTCCGACGGATGTATGGTTGAAGGTGAGGTACATAACTCCATCCTGTTCGCAGGTGTAACCGTTGAAAAGGGTGCAAGGATTGATTACTCCATTGTTATGCCTAACACTGTTATCAAGGCAGGAGCTGATATTCGATATTCCATTATTTCCGAAAATACAGTAATCGGCAAAAATGCCCGTGTAGGCTGTAATCCGGAAGATGCCGATGATAAGGACAACTGGGGTGTTGCTGTAATTGGTGACGACCTGAATATTGGCGATAATGTAGTTGTGCCGCCTAATGCTATGATTGGTGAAGATTTGGAGGCAGAGTAATGAGTAGAAGTAACAATGTTTTAGGACTAATCTTTGCTAATACAAACGGAAGCTGTATTAGCCAGTTAACAAACAAGAGGACAATGGCAAGTGTACCCTTTGGGGGCAAGTATCGTCTAATCGATTTTCCTCTTTCAAATATGAGCAACGCAGGAATTAACAATGTTGGCATTATTGCGTCAACCCACTACTTTAGCCTTATGGACCATGTGGGCAACGGATATGCTTGGGATTTGTCGAAGAGAAAAAGCGGACTTACAATTCTTCCTCCGTTTAGCGGAAAAAGCTTTGACAACGCTATTGAAACATTGGCAAGCTTGCACGGTTACATAGAGCATGGCAACGAGGAGGATGTCCTCATATGCCACACAAATTGTGTTGCCAACATAGATTATCAAAAAATGTACTATCAGCACAAAAAGACCGAGGCTGACATCACATTCTGCTACAAATATCAGGATATTGAGAACAACAAATCCTTCCCAATGATTGCCGAGCTTGACGATGACGGAAGAATTAGCAAATTGCAGATTAACCCACCTGCAATAGGGGACTGCAACCTTGTCACAGGCTCAATGCTTATCAAAAAGGATTTGCTGATGTCCATTGTCAGGGAGTGTGTAAGCACTAATAATGTTGATTACCGCAGACTGTTTCTTAACTTTGACCTAAAGAAATTCCGTGTATTTGGATATAAGCATCCAGGTTATTTAAGGACAATTTGTTCTATGCAGGACTATTACTCAATAAATATGGAGCTTATGAAAGCTGATGTAAGAGCAGATGTGTTCAACTCGGAGCGTCCTATCTATACAAAGGTGCGTGACGACCGTCCGTCAAGGTACGGCTTTGACTCTGTTGTTAAGGGAAGCCTTATCGCACAGGGCTGTATAATTAACGGAGAGGTTGAAAACTGCATAATCTCCAAGGGTGTTTACATTGGACAAAACACAAAGGTGAAGAATTCCATTATTATGCAGGACAGCGTAATCGGCGACAATGCAACAATCAGTAATGTGGTAATTGATAAGGATTGCAACATTGCCGCAAATCAGCAGCTTATCGGTGCACCAAACTACCCTGTTTACATTGAAAAGGGTTCGATTATTTCTTAAACCACTGTATTACGCTAAAAATCTATGTTTTATAAGTATTGTTTTTTGAGAAAATTATGTTATACTTATGATAATACGTTTTACTTATAATAGTCTTAATAGGAGGTAATTAAGATGAGAATATTATACTGTGCAAGTGAGGCTAATCCTTTTTGCGGTAGCGGTGGACTTGCTGATGTAGCAGGTAGCTTGCCACATACCCTTGTAAGAAAGGGTCAGGATTGCAGAATTGTTGTACCAATGTACGGTTCAATTCCACACGAATTAAAGTGTCAGTTGCAATACATTACAAACTTCTGGGTTCCTGTTGGTTGGAGAAGCCAGTATTGCGGACTTTTCTGGGCAAGCTGGAACGGATGTACATACTATTTCATTGATAATGAGTATTACTTTAATAGGGATAAGCTCTATGGCTACTATGATGACGCAGAGAGATATGCTTTCTTCTCACGTGCTATTATGGAGATGCTCCCATACATAGACTTCCACCCGGATATTATCCATTGTAACGACTGGCAAACAGCCCTTGTGCCTGTTTACTACTATATGTTCTACAGCAAAAATCCTTGGTATTACAACATAAAGAGTGTGTTCACAATCCACAACATTCAGTATCAGGGAATGTACGGCTGGGAGGTTAACACAGAGTGTGTTGGTATTCCGGCAACAGAAACAAAAATCCTTGAAATGGATGGAAAGCTGAATATGATGAAGGGCGCTATTCAGTGTGCCACAAGAGTTACAACTGTTTCTCCATCCTATGCATTAGAAATCAAGGACCCATGGTATTCCTACGGCCTTGACCCTGTACTAAATAGATATCACTGGAAGCTGTGTGGTATTCTTAATGGTATCGATTGTGCATCCTACGACCCTGCAACAGACTGTCAAATCTATGCAAACTACACCCGTGACAATATGGCGGGCAAGGGTATTTGTAAGCAGAAACTTCAGGAGAGATTAAATCTTCAGCAGAGCTGGGATACACCTATTGTTGCTATGGTTACAAGGCTTGTTGGTCACAAAGGTCTTGACCTTGTAAGAGGCGGTATCCGTGACTTGCTCAATACTCAGAAAATGCAGTTTGTTATCCTTGGCTCCGGCGACAAGGAATATGAGGACTTCTTTAATATGCTTGCTTGGGATTATCCCGGCAGAGTATCCTTCTGCAAAGGCTTTGTACCTGAACTTGCAAGAAAGATTTATTCAGGTGCCGACATCTTCCTGATGCCGTCAAAGCAGGAGCCTTGCGGATTGTCACAGATGATTGCCCTTCGTTACGGTACAATTCCTGTTGTTCGTGAGGTTGGCGGACTT